>CALECF010000136.1 GCA_937948705.1 uncultured Anaerosolibacter sp.
GAGGAAAGTATCGAGAGGATTCGTTGTACAAAGTGTGAGACAACTTTAGAAATTGATGAGAACTTAGTATTGTCAACATATGCTGCAGCCCTATTTAGGAGAATCAACACCAAGCCAAATCGGATGAATCAAGAAATAAAAGGTGATCTTTCAAGGTTTTTGTGTTCTATTCCTATTCGGGTCGTGACGAAGCCTTATCGAATGGTCAAAGAGTTTAAAAATATGAAGGGCATGATGAAAGATAAATAAAAAATAACACCAATATGAGTGACTTTGTAATCCCTTCCTATCTGAATGCAGTAAGGAAGGGATTTGTTGTATTGGCTCAGGGCATAAAATAAAATCCTTTAAAAGAATGGGTTTTAGGAAACCAGGAGAAGGGGTATCAATAGTGAAAAATAGGAGACATTGGGAGGCTTAAAAAATGATCTATATCCGAAATGAATCAACCAATCCATACTTTAATCTTGCTTTAGAAGAGTATGTATTGAATCATATGAGCGGAAGTGAAGACTATTTCTTGCTATGGCAGAATGAACCTTCGATTATTATTGGTAAGCATCAAAACACCCTAGAGGAGATTAACTTGAAGTTTGTGAAAGAAAACAATATTCATGTGGTAAGGAGGCTGTCGGGTGGAGGTGCAGTCTACCATGATTTAGGAAATTTAAACTTTACATTCGTTGTAAAAAACTGTGAAAGCAGCCAGTTTAACTTTAAGAAATTTACGGAGCCAGTGATTCAAGCCCTAGAAAACTTAGGGATCCAAGCAGAGTTTAACAGTAGAAATGATTTAACCATCGATGGAAAGAAATTCTCAGGGAATGCTCAGTATATGAAGAAGGATAGACTACTTCATCATGGGACATTACTATTTTCTTCAGAGCTTGAACAATTGGTAAGGGCCCTTCAAGTAGGCGATGATAAAATTATTTCAAAGGGTATTAAGTCAGTTCGCAGCAGAGTGACCAATATAAGTGACCACTTGAATCAAGAGTTATCCATTCATCAGTTTAGAGAACAGCTTCTAGGATCTATGTTTAAAGAAGAACTTGAAGAATATACATTAACAGAGAAAGAACTTCAAGAAGTAAAGGAAATGATGGAGAAACGTTATAGCACATGGGAATGGAACTATGGCGAGTCTCCAAGGTTTAACATGAAGAAAGAAAAGAGATTTGAAAGTGGAAAAGTAGAAGTTTTATTGGATATAGAAGGTGGAATCATTGTGCATTGCAAAATTTATGGAGACTTCTTTAGCAATGGAGATATCCACGATCTTGAGAAAAAAATTGTGGGGATGGCGTATCAAGAAGAATCAATAAAACATGGTATAGAAGGGTTGGATGTAGGGCATTATTTGAATAATGTCAGTGTAGAAGATCTATGGACCCTTCTGCTAGAAGGATAAAATAATCTTATTGGAGGGAAATAGGGCAAACACCAAAAGCAGATGTTTCCCTAAAGATACTTAAGAAGAGGAAGATGCAAAAGGGGTGAGTTTATGGGAATTACGAGGATGCAAGCGGACTTGCATTGCGGGAACTGTGATAAGAATACCCTTCATGAAGTGACCTATCTTGGCGAGAATATTGAGAAGATTACATGTATGGATTGTGAGACCTATTTGGAAATTAGTGAGAAACTTGCCTATACCAATTATGCTGCTGAGATGTTTACGAGGATTGCGACCAAGCCTGTTCGAATGACTAAGGAAGTCAATGATGATTTGTCAAAATTTCTTTATACGATCCCCTTCCGGGTTGTGACAAAGCCCTATCGGATGATCAAGGAGTTTAGGCAAATGAAAAATCTATAAATAAAGCTTGATGAATCATTGCAAAGATCATGGGAGGAAAGTTTTTTAAAAATGTGGTAAAATAAGCCTGGAGAAGTTTTAAACCTTATGAATCAGGAGGAAAACCACAGATGATAAGAATTGGGCAAGGTTATGATGTACATAGACTGGTAGAAGGAAGGCAACTCATTATGGGTGGCGTAGAGATTCCCTATGAAAAAGGACTTCTCGGTCATTCTGATGCAGATGTGTTGCTCCACGCTATTAAAGATGCACTGTTAGGTGCTGCTGCCCTTGGAGATATTGGCAAGCATTTCCCAGACACTGACGAACGGTACAAAGGGGCTTCCAGTATCATGCTATTGAAGGAAGTAAACCGGCTGATTCAAGATAAGGGTTATGTGGTAAATAATGTAGATGCCACGATCATTGCTCAGAAGCCCAAAATGGCACCCCATATTCACCAAATGAGAGAAAATATTGCTTTGGCCCTCGATGTGGATATGGATTGGATCAATGTGAAAGCCACCACCACAGAAGGCCTAGGATTTACAGGGACTGGAGAAGGAATTGCAGCCCAGGCCGTGGCAAGTATTGTGAGGAGATAAGGGATTGCCCGTTGACAAATAAAGGTGAATTGGTTAATATATATGTAAATTCATATCATAAAGGCTTGGATGGGGAATAGTAGATTTGTAGATCCCTACAGAGAGCAGCGTTCCTTGGCTGAAAAACGTTGCAGGTGATAGCACTTCAAACCCGCCCCGGAGCTTAGGACTGAAATATAGTAGGTCTTTACGGAATTGGACCGTTATCTCCAGCACAAGGGAATCCTGTATGGGATTAATTAGAGTGGTACCGCGGAAATACAACCTTTCGTCTCTATAATTATAGTAGAGATGAAAGGTTTTTTGTTTTCAATAAACCCAAAAGATATACCCTAACACCGCCAACCGTGCACCGCGTACCGATGGAAGTGGTTAAATAATGATAAGTATGCGGAATGATGGATTAAAGATTCATCTCGAAGAGATTGATAAATCGAAAGGAGCTGTATTGCATGTCAAAGAAAGAAAAACAGTTTGTAGCAGAGATTACGCCTATGGAGGTTGATTTTCCCCAATGGTACACTGATGTCATTACCAAAACTGACTTGGTAGACTATTCGCCGGTAAGGGGATTCATGGTGATTAAGCCTTATGGTTATGCGATTTGGGAGAACATCCAAAAGTATATGGACAAAAGATTTAAAGATACAGGTCACAAAAACTGTTATTTCCCACTGCTCATTCCAGAAAGCCTACTGAAGAAGGAAGCAGAGCACGTAGAGGGATTTGCTCCTGAAGTAGCGTGGGTAACCCATGGTGGAAAAGAAGAGCTGCAAGAGAGGCTTTGTGTAAGACCTACTTCTGAGACAATTATTTGTGCTATGTATGCCAAATGGTTAAAATCCTACAGAGAATTACCATATCTATACAATCAGTGGTGCAGTGTTGTTCGTTGGGAGAAGTCAACAAGACCTTTCTTAAGAACATCAGAGTTTCTATGGCAGGAAGGTCACACTCTTCATGAGACATATGATGAGGCCCAAGCAGAAACCTTACAAATGTTAAATATCTATAAGGAAACGGCAGAGCAATTAATGGCTATTCCTGTGGTAACGGGAAGGAAAAGCGAGAAAGAAAAGTTTGCCGGTGCTTATGCAACCTATACCATGGAAGCATTGATGCATGATGGAAAGGCTCTTCAGGCGGGAACTTCCCATAACTTAGGGCAGCACTTTACAAAGGCCTTTGAAATTACCTACCTTGATCGAGGTGGAGAATTACAAAATCCATATCATACATCATGGGGTGTTTCAACAAGACTAATTGGTGGAATTATCATGGTTCATGGAGACAACAGAGGTCTTGTATTGCCGCCAAGACTAGCGCCTATTCAAGTGATCGTGATTCCAATCGCCCAGCATAAAGAAGGCGTCCTCGATAAAGCCTATGAATTGAAGCAGTTATTAGGCGATGACATCCGGGTAGAGATTGATGACAATGACAATTACTCACCAGGCTGGAAGTTTAATGAGTATGAGATGAAAGGTGTTCCAATTCGTATTGAGGTGGGACCTAAGGATATAGAAAAAAATCAAGTTATGATTTCTAGAAGAGATACATTAGAGAAGTATGCAGTGCCAATGGAAGGACTCAGAGAAACGGTAGTGACATTGTTGGATGATATCCATAACAACATGCTAGAGAGAGCAAGAAATCATAGGGATGAGAATACCTATGATATCAGCGACTTTGAAGACTTCAAAAACAAAATGGAGGAAAAGCCTGGTTTTGCGAAGGGAATGTGGTGCGGCAGCCGTGAATGTGAAGATAACATCAAGGCAGAAACCAGTGCCACCATTCGATGTATGCCTTTTGAGCAAGAGGATTTGGGAGACAAATGTCACTTCTGTGGCAAAGACGCAAAGCATATGGTATATGTAGCGAAAGCTTATTAAGAAGGATAGGTGGTTATACAACGTATAGCCACCTTTTTAATATTGGAAGCAATCTGTGCTACGAGTGCTGTCGAGACGGTGAGGCAACCGGGTGCGAAGCACCTAGGCCTTCTTTTATAATATCCTTGATAACAATTTTTTTTTGGGATATAATAAAACAATGTAAAATACGGAAGAGAAATTCAATGCTATTGGAGGCACGAAAATGACAGTTAGAGTTAGATTTGCACCAAGTCCCACTGGATTTGTACATATAGGCAGTTTGAGAACTGCTCTCTACAACTATTTGTTCGCTAAAAAACATGGTGGGCAATACATCTTAAGAATTGAGGATACGGATCAGACAAGATATGTTGAAGGGGCCATCGAAGGCATGTTAAATTCCATGGCTTGGGCTGGCGTAAACCATGATGAGGGAGCCGTATTGGAAGAGGGAAAGCGAGTGGAAAAAGGTGCCTATGGTCCCTATATCCAGTCCGAGCGGCTAGAAATATATCAGAAACATATTCAACAACTTTTAGAGGAAGGACATGCATATTATTGTTTTTGTTCCAGGGAAAGACTAGAGGAAGTAAGAGAGCAGCAGAAGACTGCAGGGATGACACCAAAGTATGATGGACATTGCAGACAATACACCCTAGAAGAGGCAAGGGAAAAAATTGCCTCAGGGGAATCCTATGTGATTCGTTTAAAATTGCCAGAAAACAGAGATATACAATTTTCAGATATTGTTAGAGGAAATGTAACTGTAAATACAAATGATATCGATGATCAGGTGTTAATGAAATCCGATGGTTTTCCTACGTATCACTTTGCAGTGGTGGTAGATGACTATTTAATGCAAATTACCCATGTTATTCGAGGCGAAGAGTGGTTAATTTCTACGCCGAAGCATGTGTATCTTTACGAGGTTTTTGGATGGAAAGCACCCCAATATGTACATCTACCAAATATCTTAAATGCTGAGCGGAAGAAATTGAGTAAGCGTCAAGGTGATGTGGCTGTTGAAGATTTTGTTCGAAAAGGGTATCTTCCAGAAGGACTAGTAAATTATATTGCCTTGGTGGGTTGGAGTCCAGAGGACAACCAGGAGATCTTCTCTATGGATGAGCTTATTGAGAAGTTTACCTTGGAGCGGGTATCGAAAAGTGGTGGTGTTTTTGATACTGACAAATTAAACTGGGTGAACAGCCATTATATTAAAGAGAGTTCGGTAGAGCGAATTACAGATTTAGCCATTCCCCACTTGGTAAAAGCAGGCTATGTGTCTGAAGGGGAAGTGGATGAAAAATATGTATGGATCAAAGATATGGTGACAGTGTTGCAAGATCGACTTTCCTATGTAGGAGAGATTGTGGATAAGGTAGATATTTTCTTTGCCACGGAAATCAAGGCAGAAGATCAAGAAGCCGAAGAAATCTTAAAAGTAGAACATTTGCCAACGTTGTTGGATGTATTTGCTGAGAAGATCGGTGCCATCGATGTTGTAGATGAGGAAGTTGTAAAAGGTGTTTTAAAAGAGATTCAGAAAGAAACGGGAATCAAAGGCAAGAATCTTTTTATGCCAATTCGTGTGGCGCTGACAGGTGCAGTCCATGGACCAGATCTTCCTTTATTTTTAAAAGTGATTGGTAAACAAAATATTCTATCCCGCATAGACTATGTAAAGAACAATTTGTTATAATTAGTATAGGCTCATACTGATAAGGTGTTATATTCGTTCAGGCATATTCAGGTATAGAGGCTAAACTTTTATCTGGTTAGAAGTTAGACGTTAGAGGTATTAGGGTCAATCTTGTATGTTTTAAAAAGCTTAAAAGATAGACTTTAAAACTTCTAACATCTAACGTCTAACCGAGTAGGTTATTTTCCTTTGGGCTGGAAAAGATATAAAATAAAGGCTAGATTTTTAATTACACATGAACAAAGACATTGATTAGGAGAGTACGTTTATCATATCCTGACAGAGAAAAGCTATCAGTGGCTGAAAGTAGCTTGAGGTATATATAAACTGAAATGCACCTATGAGTCGTTGTCCGAAGTTGAGTAGGCACAACCGGCTAAGCCCCGTTATTGGCTTATAAAGCTGAGGACTTTTTTCCTAAGCAGAGTGGAACCGCGAACAACCTTCGTCTCTGTATATATGTATATAGACGGAGGTTTTTTATTTGGTTTTTATTTACAAGAAAGCTATAAAGGCGATAGGAAATGCTAAAGAGAATGATATGCAAACCACTAACCACTAACTGCTAACCAGAGTAAAGTCAGTATCTGGGAAGAGCAAGAGAAGTAATGTCGCGCTGGAAATTTTGAAGATGTAGTGATATAAAGGAGGGAATCGTGTATGTCGCATTTCTTTAGATCAATTAATGAGGATATGAAAGCTGTAATGGAAAGAGATCCTGCAGCGAATAGTCGCATAGAAGTGCTTCTATGTTATCCAGGCATTCATGCCGTAATATCCCATCGAATTGCCCATGGATTATACAAAAATAACTTTAGGCTGTTGGCGAGGATCATATCTCAGATTAGTCGTTTTTTCACGGGGATAGAAATTCATCCCGGTGCTCAAATCGGAAGACGTTTGTTTATTGATCATGGGATGGGTGTTGTCATTGGAGAAACTGCAGAGATTGGTGATGATGTAACCATCTATCAAGGTGCAACGTTGGGTGGAACGGGAAAAGAAAAGGGTAAACGACATCCTACCATTGGAAATAATGTAGTGATTAGCAGTGGGGCAAAGATATTAGGACCCTTTAAAGTGGGGGATGACTCGAAAATAGGTTCCGGTTCTGTTGTCTTACGGGAGGTGCCGCCAAACTGTACGGTGGTAGGTGTGCCTGGACATATTGTCATCAAGGACAATGTAAAGCTAAAAAGTATGCATAAAGAAGAGATTGATTTGGACCAAGTCAGATTGCCAGATCCAATTGCCGAAGAATTAGAGTGTTTAAGAAAACGTATTGTTGGACTTGAAAAAAAGATGCTAGAAAGGGAGCGAAGTGAATGAAATTGTATAACACACTGACGAGAAAGAAAGAAGAATTTATCCCTATGGTACCTGGAATCGTAAAGATGTATGTATGTGGACCTACGGTATACAATTACTTCCACATAGGGAATGCAAGGCCTTTTACCGTGTTTGATACCATGAGGAGATATCTTGAGTACCGAGGGTATAAAGTAACCTTCGTTCAAAATTTCACGGATATTGATGACAAAATTATTGCCAAGGCCAGGGAAGAAGGGATTACCCCAAGAGAGGTCAGCGAAAAATATATCGAAGAATATTTCAAGGATGCAGCGGGTCTTGGGGTTAAAAAAGCAGATGTTCATCCGAAGGTGACAGAAAATGTACCTGAGATCATCACGTTTATTCAAAGTCTCATAGACAAAGGTTATGCATATGAGGTCAATGGGGATGTTTATTTCGATACCACCAGATTTGATGGATATGGAAAGCTTTCAAAGCAAAGTCTGGAGGATTTGGAGTTAGGGGCACGGATCGAGGTAAAGGAAGCGAAGAAAAACCCAATGGACTTTGCGTTATGGAAGACGCAAAAGCCAGGGGAGCAATCATGGGATAGTCCTTGGGGAAAAGGAAGACCGGGGTGGCACATAGAGTGCTCTGTCATGTCTACAAAATATCTTGGAGAGACTATTGATATCCATGCAGGAGGTCAAGATTTGATTTTCCCTCACCATGAAAATGAAATTGCCCAAAGTGAAGCATGCACTGGTCATCCCTTTGCAAGATATTGGGTTCATAATGGTTACATCACCATCAATGATGAAAAAATGTCTAAGTCAAAGGGAAATTTCTTTACAGTAAGGGATATACTAAAGGAATTTGATGGAGAGGTTGTTCGATTCTTCCTACTATCTGCCCAGTATCGAAATCCTATCAATTTCAGTAGAGAGTTGATGGAACAGGCACAAAATGCTCTTGAACGCCTTTATAATGCCAAAAACAATTTAGAACATCTATTAGAGAAGACAGAGAACGTGGAAATGCAGGAGGTAGAGAACAAACTACTGGCAGGCTTTGAAGCATACAAGTTAAAGTTTATTGAGGCCATGGAGGATGATCTAAACACGGCGGATGCCATCGCAGCTATTTTCGAATTGGTCAAGGAAATCAACTCCAGTGTGAAGGGATCTGCTTCAAAAGAATTTATTCAGAAGAGCTATGATTTGCTAATGGAACTTGCAGGTGTATTGGGACTGTTAAGTAAGGAAGATGAGGCCGGTATTGATCCTGAGGTTGCGCGACTGATTGAGGATAGACAGATGGCTAGAAAAGAAAAGAACTTTGCCTTAGCGGATCAGATTAGAGATCAGCTCAAAGAAAAGGGTATTGCAATAAAAGATACACCCCAAGGTGTGCAAATCATCAAGTTGAATTCATAAGCATGAAACTGTCGGTGGCCCTCATCGACAGTTTCATATGCTTATCCCATTTCATGGGTATAGGCTTTGTCTCCTTGAGATTCTCGGTAAATTATGATAAGATGCTTATGTTAATGTATAGGAAGATATGTCCATTCAAAGCCTAAAGTTAGAGGGCTGTGTAGAAAGCTTGTAATGGGTGACGGGTGGTTACTTCTAACCTTGAACATGTAACTTCTAACGAGATATAGGAAAAAAGTTTGGGTGTAATAAGCTGAATGAATTGGACGGTTATACAGAATATATAATAATTATAAAAAAGGTTGGTTGTATGATGAAGAAGGATTTTTTGACTTCAATAGGACTTGTAAAAAGAACACCAGAAGAAATTCGCTTTATCTCTCCCTTGGTATATGCGTATATAGGGGATGCCGTGTATGAGGTATATATTCGAGACTACATTATAAACAAATATGGGGGTAACGTGAATGCCCTTCATAAAATTGCTACAAAATTTGTGAAGGCTGCAGCTCAAGCCGCTGCTGTCCATGGACTAGAGAGTCAATTAAGTGAGGAAGAGTGGTCTGTAATTAAGCGGGGGAGGAATCAAAAATCTGGCTCCGTGCCCAAAAACGCCAACCTTGCTGATTATAGATACGCCACAGGCTTCGAGGCTTTAATTGGGTATCTATATTTAATGGACAACCATGGACGCATTGAGGAAATTATTGAAAAGGCCATAGCAATCATCGAAGAAAAAAATAGGGAATTGGAGTGAAAAGGATGTCAAAGAAGGAAAAAATCTATTTATATATTACACTGTTTTTGGTCGCTACCCTCATTACAAAATCATTGTTTTTAGATGAGGTGAAAAATATAAGTGTGGATGAGTGGAAGGTAAAGCAATTTGTAGAAACGGCTGTGGATGAAAAACATGGCGGCTTTCTTAAAAATACAGGAATTGTAAAATACAGAGTCGTTAGTATCAAAAAGATGGAGGTAGAAGGAACGTCTACCATCCAATACTATAATCAAGGCAAACAAGAGCTTGTGAAGGATCAAGTTTCAGGAAAATATCAGGCAAAGGTAAGGGGCTATTTCTTGCACATTATTCCTTATAAGGAGTTCAAGGTAGCCACAGATAATGGGCAATAAGCTTTATAGATGGGTTTATTTTATTTTAAAATGTTAAAATACAAAGGTTAAACTACTACTTGGTTAGAAGTTAGAGGTTAGATGTTCTAGAGTTGGGCTTGTAAGCTTTTAAATTATTTAGAACCCAAAAGATAGACATGAAAACCTCTAACCTCTAACCCCTAACTTCTAACACTATAAAGGGGGATTCCTTTGAAAATTACATTGGTCCAATATACACCAGAACCAGAAAAAGTTGTTTCTGCAGCGGCGAAGCTTTGTTACTCAGCGGTAGGAGTAGACAGCATCATGGAGGACTTATCATCAGAAAAAGTGGAAAAGTTTGTAGATATGTTAATGGGATTAGGTCACGAATCGCCCATTGAACATGTGAACTTTACCTTCGCCGTTGAAGGGGTAAGTCGTGTATTAACCCATCAATTGGTAAGACATCGTATTGCTTCCTATTCCCAGCAATCTCAACGCTATGTAAAGCTGGATCAGTTCGATTATATAATTCCCCCAAGTATAGCTGCAATTCCAGAAGCTAAGGAAAAGTTTATGGAAGCTATGGCAGCGGATCAACGGTTATACGATGAATTGGTTGGGATTTTGCAGGACAAGCACTATCAACGATTGATTCAAGAAGGTAAAAATGAAAAACAGGCCATGAGAATGGCTGAGAAGGTTGCCATAGAAGACGCACGGTATGTTTTTCCAAATGCATGTGAAACAAAGATTGTACTCACGATGAATGCCCGTACTTTGATGAATTTCTTTCATCATCGCTGCTGTGATCGTGCCCAATGGGAGATACGAACATTAGCTACAGAGATGCTGAGACTCGTTAGAAATGTAGCACCCAACCTGTTTAAATATGCAGGACCAAACTGTATTAAGGGTGCCTGTCCCGAAGGAACGATGACATGTGGAAAAATAGTGGAGGTTCGTGAACAGTTTAAACAATTATAGTTTTGAAATTTAAGGGCAGAATAAATGTACAGAAGCTAATGGATAGACTGAAAGACATAAACAAGACGAAAACATAGATGATTTTAAAATTAATAAACGAGGTGATCGGGATGACCGAAGTAATGCAAACAGACAAAATTGAGGGAAGAAATCCTGTAATGGAGGCTTTAAAGGCAGATAGAGAGATAGACAAGATTCTTGTGGCGAAAGGTGCAACAGAGGGATCTATCACAAAAATTCTTGGAATGGCTAAGGATAAGGGAATTCCTGTACAGCAGGTAGAAAGACAGAAGCTAGATCAGCTCTCTGAGTCCCATGCTCACCAAGGGGTTATTGCTTTCGCAGCGGCCCATGCCTATGTAGATGTAGAGGATATTCTAAATTATGCAGCAGAAAAAGGGGAAGACCCCTTTGTAATTATTTTAGATGAAATTACAGATCCCCATAATTTGGGTTCGGTACTTAGAACAGCCAATGCTGTAGGCGCCCATGGTGTCATCATACCAAAGCGAAGGGCAGTGGGACTGACCGCAGTGGTGGCTAAATCATCGGCAGGAGCTATTGAATATGTTCATGTTGCCAAGGTTTCTAATTTAGCCCAAACCATAGACAAATTAAAAGAAAAAGGACTATGGGTTATTGGTGCTGATATGGATGGAGAAAAGGCATTCTATGAAAGTGACCTCACGGGAAAACTAGCCCTTGTCATCGGCAGTGAGGGTGAAGGTATTGGAAGACTTATCAAAGAAAAGTGCGACTTTATTGTAAATATCCCTATGAAGGGTGAAGTTAGCTCTCTGAATGCTTCTGTAGCTGCGGCTGTAATGATGTATGAAGCAATGAAACAGAAAGCAGCGAAGAAATAAGGTGACGGAGCGTTGAAGAAATATTTATTGGTGGATGGGTATAATGTGATCAATGCTTGGTCTGAACTAAAAAAGCTAGGAATAGATCATTTGCAGGAAGCTAGGGATCGCTTGATTGAGTTGTTGGTAGAATATAAGTCATTTACTGGAGAAAATGTGATTCTCGTTTTTGATGCCCATCTTGTAAAGGGCACCCAAATTAAAGAACAAACCCTACATGGCCTAGAAGTAGTTTTTACAAAAGAACATCAAACAGCGGATTCTTACATTGAAAAAAAGGTGGAAGAACTGGTAAAAAATAGAAGATATACAGTGCGTGTAGCCACTTCAGATTGGGCCGAGCAACAGGCTGTTTTAGGGAGTGGCGCTACGCGGATTTCAGCTAGGGAGCTTCATGCAGAGGTAGAATTGGTCAAAAAGCAGATTCGCCAAAAGACCGAGGAAACACAGAAAAACTATGATCGCCTAGGTGATCGTATTGATACAAGTGTGGTTGAAATCCTTGAGCAATGGAGACGAAGGCAGTAAAGCAACTTGACGAATGGGGACAAGCTGATGTATAATAGAAATACAGTTTTTGTGCTTGTGAAATAAGTGATTGGGGGGATGTTGGTGGGAGCGATTGTACAGAAGGAAGTCGTAGAAGGCTATGAACTAATGATGGATGAAGACGTCGTAGAAGATGCAAGACAAGGTGACGATAGGGCGCAGGAATATCTCATTAAAAAATACAAGAACTTTGTTCGTGCAAAGGCCCGGTCATATTTCCTCATTGGTGCTGATCGAGAAGATATTATCCAAGAAGGGATGATAGGTCTTTTCAAAGCCATTCGTGATTTCAGATCAGACAAGTTATCATCTTTCCGTGTATTTGCGGAACTATGCATAACGAGACAAATCATTACTGCCATCAAAACTGCCACAAGACAGAAACATATTCCATTGAATTCCTATGTTTCCCTTAACAAACCCATCTATGATGAAGATTCTGATAGAACCCTTTTAGACGTATTGTCTGGGGTGAAGATTTCTGACCCTGAAGAACTGATGATTTCTAAGGAAGAATTAGGGAATATTGAATCAAAGATTGGAGAGATTTTGAGTGATCTGGAGTGGAAAGTATTGATGTCCTATCTCCAAGGAAAATCTTACCAAGAAATTGCAGTAGATTTAGATAGACATGTAAAATCCATAGACAATGCATTGCAAAGAGTGAAGAGAAAGCTGGAAAGATACTTAGAAGTAAGAAATAATTAAGGCTGGAAAAAAATTCTACATAGAAAGTCATTGAAAGCCATTGACTTTCGAACCAATAGATAGTAAAATATTCTACAGTAATGCCCATGTGGCTCAGCAGGTCAGAGCGTCGCCTTGGTAAGGCGGAGATCGGCGGTTCGAATCCGCTCATGGGCTCCATAAATTTATTTAATACATATAGACACACCCGGATAAGTTTACTTAATCACAGAAACGTTTGGGAAAGTATTAAGACATAAAAGATCAAAGGGAGGAAGAAAGAAATGGCAAAAGCTAAATTTGAAAGAAATAAGCCCCACGTAAACATTGGTACAATCGGACACGTTGACCACGGTAAAACAACGTTAACAGCAGCAATCACAATGACTTTAAACAAGAGATATGGTTTTG
>CALECF010000137.1 GCA_937948705.1 uncultured Anaerosolibacter sp.
AATTTATTGATAGTGCAAGTATATCTGCGTGGGCAGTAGATGCAGTTGATACTGCAACAGAGCAAGAAATCATCAAAGGCTACCCAGATAACAGCTTCAGACCACAAGGAAAAGCAACAAGAGCGGAAGCTGTAACTGTCATCGTAAATGCATTGAAGTAAACCTTAAGAATTAGATATTTAAGTAAGGTAGTTCTGTTGTACAGATGTACAACAGAACTACCTTTTCCCTAAATAAATAGTTTGGAATATAGGGTAGCTCCTTGTCACACAAGGATTTACCCTATATCCCAAAAACATAAGGTATGAGAACGGTCACCCTAAGCGTAGGGAATGTGTCTTGGGGTTAAAGACAAGTTCTGCTTGATTAGATTTACTCCCTATAAGTTTCTAACTAAGGGTGTACCCATTTGGGTGAATGGTTGTAACTATTCAAAAACCTTATTTTTCAATATGAAAATGCCACAAAATATGGAATATTTGTCGAAAACTACGCTTGAATGTCGACGGGTTTTAGGTGGTAATTTGCAGTTTCTTGAAGGAATTTAGATTATTATAAAGAATTTTGTTAATATAAGTTGTGAAGTCAACATAAGGTCAGGAAACAATATTTACAAAATTAAAAAGAATAAAGCCTTAATTTTTTTTTGACAATACACTAGGACTGCAGTACTACTAAAAATAGTTTTTTTCCGAACCTCACCGCTGAACATAGTACTGAAGTCCCTGAGGCTTCAAAATTGTCTGGATATAATTTTCAAAATAAGCAGTTGCAATGAAGATTTATAAAAACCATTATGTTAATGGTTTTCGTATTAAACCAATGCTTCCAGGAGGGAATAAACATGTCAGTAGAAGTCACTTATAAAAAGAATGCCTATATACCGAATGTCATGACACTACGAGGCACCTTATTGATTGTATTGGATCTAGTTCTGATCAATCTGGCTGCGGTGATGGCATTAGCTTTGCGTTTTGATTTTAATGTACCACCAGTCTATCTGAATACATACTTAGATCATGCAATCTATATGACCTTGATCATGTTTGTGGTTCAATACCTCTGCAACCTCTACAGAAGTCTCTGGGAGTATGCCAGTATTGAAGAGTTGTTTTCGGTGGTTTTCTCGTCGACTATGGGGATGCTTCTCATCTGTGTTACCTTTTTGTTTTTACAGGTTGACCTCCCTAAATCTTTTTATCTATTGACGAGCATATTAAACATGACCCTTGTAGGGGGCTCAAGGCTGAGCTATAGAGTACTGAGAAGATTGAAGATGATGGATAGCAAAGCGAGTGGTGAACATAAACGGGTATTGATCATCGGAGCAGGAAAAGCAGGGGCACTGATGATCAGGGAAATGAAATCAAATCCACAGATCAAGAAAATACCTGTTGCCGTTATCGATGATGATAGAGCAAAACTCAAAAAGAAAATACATGGGATTCCTATTATGGGAACAAGGGCGGATATCCGAAGAATCGCAGAAGAAAAGAAAATAGATGAAATCATCATTGCCATTCCTTCTGCAAGTAAGGGCGAAATCCGAGAGATCGTCAAGCTGTGTAAGCATACGAAATGCAGATTAAGAACGCTTCCCGGCGTCTATGAGTTGATAGACGGACAGGTAGATACGAAAAGAATCCGAGATGTAAACATCGAGGATCTACTGGGAAGAGAACCTGTTAAGGTGGATCTGGTGGAGATTAGCAGCTACCTAACCAACGAAGTCGTCCTCGTAACGGGGGGTGGAGGCTCAATCGGATCAGAGCTCTGTAGGCAGATCGCCAGCTACAAGCCCAAGCAGCTGCTACTCCTAGATATCTATGAAAATAGTACTTATGAGATACAAAATGAACTGCTACATAAGCATAAGAACTTAGATTTGAAGGTATTCATTGCATCGATTCGCGATCGAAAGCGAATGGAACAGATATTCAACACCTATAGACCCAGTGTAGTATTTCATGCGGCTGCCCACAAGCATGTGCCTCTGATGGAGGCGAATCCAATGGAAGCCATCAAGAATAATGTATTTGGCACCCTAAACGTGGCAGAGCTGGCGGATAAATATAACAGCAAAAAATTTGTTTTGATCTCAACGGATAAGGCCGTTAATCCGACAAATATAATGGGGGCAACAAAGCGAGTAGCAGAGATGATCGTTCAAGCCCTGGACAAACAAAGTAAGACAGACTATGTGGCTGTACGCTTTGGAAATGTATTGGGCAGCAATGGCAGTGTCATCCCTGTCTTCAAAAAGCAGATCGCAGAGGGAGGCCCAGTGATGGTGACCCATCCCGACATCATACGATACTTTATGACGATCCCAGAGGCCGTACAACTGGTGGTCCAAGTAGGGGCCATGGCCAAAGGGGGAGAGATCTTTGTCCTAGATATGGGAGAGCCGGTCAAGATCGTGGATTTGGCGAGAGATCTCATCAAGCTATCGGGATTTGAACCAGAGGTAGATATCAAGATCCAGTACACAGGACTAAGACCGGGAGAAAAGCTCTATGAGGAGCTCCTCATGGCAGAGGAAGGGCTGCAAGAAACAAGACATGAAAAGATCTTTGTCGGCGCATCCGTATTCTCCGATATGGAGCAGCTGAAAAGTGAGTTAAGTGTGTTAAGTATGATCATTCAAGAGGATGGTAATGAACTACTAGAGCCGGTTATAAAGAGGTTAGTACCTACATATAGAAAAGTGAGCTAAGGAAATTCAAGGTGTGGGGAAGGACACGGACCCATGGCTTGAATTTTTCAATGATAGATGGAGTGTTGAAATCGAGGGTTGCGGGTAGGTAGAGGGTTGGAATTCTTGATATAAGTTACTCTAGTGTATAACAGAAGCCAATGAATAAGGTGAATTAATGAACTCGGATATAATCATGTATCAGACAGAAGACGGTTTAACTAAAATAGAAACAAAATTTGATGGTGATACTGTATGGCTTTCAGTAGATTAAATGGCAGAGCTGTTTAATGATCAATCTTTAGGGATGAAAACAATGGATAAAAGATCTAATGGTTTTACTTTAGTGGAATTAATTGTTGTGATAGCAATACTAGGAATCATTGCAGCAATAGCTGTGCCAAGATTAAGTGGATATAAAGGAATGGCCGAGGAAAAAGTTTGTTCTGCTAATCGAAAAACAGCAGAGCGGCTGTATAGTGCTTTTTTGCTTGAGAATGATCATGAGGATAGTATTTTTACTCAATTTCTTATGGAGAATTTTGATAGGGTATGCCCAGCAGTAGGCGAGATCAGCTATGAAGATGGAAAAGTTAAGTGCAGTGTGCATAAAGACATAAGTGATGGCGATGAAGAACCGCCAGAAGATGAAGTGCCTTGGTTATGATGTTGTAAATAAATTAAAAAGATAATCACAGGCTAAAGTTTGTGATACCAATAGATATAGCGATTTTGTAATTATGTAATTAAGAATTGGCAAACTTTTTGATTGGATGTATATATCGACGTGAGTAGGGTGAAAGGACCACAATATATAGTACAAATCGAAGAAAAATAATGTTTGCTTATGCAAGATATAGACTACACAACGATTTGGTTATAACATACATACAGAGTATAATCTAAATA
>CALECF010000138.1 GCA_937948705.1 uncultured Anaerosolibacter sp.
TGCTGGAAGAATCATTTCCTGGGCAACAATATCTTCTCCAATGGGACGGATATGTTGCCAGGGTGCTGCCGCCTGTATAATCTCCACCTGGTCTTCGTCAATCTCTACCACATCTTCTATCATAATCACCGCAGTGTAGGGCTCAAAAATGGGATCTCCCGTATCTATCAGTATATAATCCTGATCTTTTTTCAATCGGAGTGGACTTCTTTCCGACGCGCCATAGGTCGCTTCTGCTCTCACAGCAATTCCATCCATGGCAGAAGCATTGTAATTTGGAGAAGATAAACGTGCGAAAACAGGTAATGTGGTTACGCGTCCTAAGGACTCTATTACTTCAATGGTTTCTACCTTCCCTAGCGTATTGTTTTGTCTGATTTTATCAAAAAACATCTGCAATGCTTCTTCTACTGCCACATTGGATAAATACAGATTTCTTTCATTCTTTTTCAAGATTCATCCCCCTTTACCCCTATAGTAATATGACTTCTACCTTTTCTCCCTTGTGAATTCCCTCTTGATTTTCACGGATTTTAATATATCCATGGGCCTTTGTCATCAGTGAGATGGCGCCGGATTTGCCATAAATGGGCTTTACCCTATATTCATCATCCCTTTTTTCAAGCTGTACCATCTGATAGGTTTCTTTTCCTGGTGATGAATGGACATTGGTATCACAGATTCCCTGTACTACTCTATCAAGGTCTTCGTTGAGCTGCTGCAACCGCTGTAGTGTATAATCTACAAAAACTTTATAAATTACCATCGCAGAAACAGGATGTCCTGGAAGACCAAAAACTGCTGTCTGGTCAATTCTTCCAATGATGGTAGGCTTACCTGGCTTTACAGCCACCCCATGTATAAATACACCGGGCTCTCCCAGACTATCTATCACCTTAGCGGTTACGTCCTTTTCACCTACAGAACTGCCCCCAGAGATCAACACCACATCACTTTTTTTAATAGCAGTTTTCACCGTATCCTGCATCAGCTGAAAATCATCCTTTACAATCACCTGACCTACTAGTTCCGCACCACAGGCTAGTGCCATTGCTGACAGGGTATAGGTATTGATGTCACGTATTTGTCCTGGCTTAATTTCATCTCTCGGATGTACAAGTTCATCTCCTGTTGATATAATAAAAACTCTTGGCCTTTTGAAAACCTTAATCTGATAAATTCCCACCGCGGCCAGTAATCCAATATCTTGAGGTTTCAATCTTTTACCTTTTGAGAGAACCCGTTCTCCCCTTTGGATGTCATCTCCTTTTTGAATTACCCCTTCACCGGGAGCTACTGCTTTATATATGGCGATGGTGTCTCCATCCAAGCTTTCCACATACTCGATCATTACCATAGCATCAGCTCCCTGGGGAAGCATACCTCCGGTAGGAACGTATACAGCCTTTCCTAAAGTTACCTTCTGGGTTGCTGCTTCTCCCATTTCTACATTTCCCATAAGCTGTAGAAATGTAGGAACACTTTCACTGACACCAAAGGTATCCTTTGCTACAATCCCATATCCATCGACGGTTGCCCGTGAAAATTCAGGTACCTCTAATTGTGCATAAAGATCTTCAGCCGCTACTCGGTCTAAGGCCACCGCAATATCTATCCATTCTTCTTCCAGGCATATTCCCTGAAAATAAAGATCCATTTTCCTTTTTGTTTCTTCTACAGAATCTACCTTTAACAGCTTCATTTCCTTCTCCCCCTAGTCAATCAGCAGTTCTCCCTGAACAAATCTGCGGGTCAGCATACTGCTGGGATGATATAATATCTGCTCTGTTGGTCCAGACTCTACAATCTTGCCTTTATGCATAAAAACAATCTCTTTACATAAGCGTTTTGCTTGCTGTAAGCTGTGTGTAACCATTAATACCGTTGTCTGATCCTCCTGATTGGCGCTTCGGATCATCTTCTCCATCACAGCCACTGCCGATGGATCTATGTTCGCTGTGGGCTCATCTAATATTAAAAGCTTTGGTTTGAACACTAGTGCTCTGGCTAATGCCACTTTTTGTGCTTCTCCACCGGATAGGGTCCAGGATTTTTGATGCTTGATCTTATCAATCCCCATTTGAAGGAGTATATCATTTACAACCTTTTCAATTTCAATTGACTTATATCCCCTTATTTTCAATGGATATGCGATATTCTCCCACACAGAGGCACGTAATAGATAGGGTTTTTGAAAAACCACTGTCATCTCCTTTTGCACAAGAGAGGGATAGGGCTTTCCATCATAATAAATTTCACCAGAAGTAGGGTCCTCCAGCCGTCCGACAATTTTTGCCAAGGTACTCTTCCCTGCGCCGTTTGGCCCAATAATCCCCCATAGGGTTCCTCTTTTGATAGACCAGTCTTCAATCTCTAATGCCTGATAATTTTCATAGACTTTTACAATATTGTGCAATGAAATATTCATGTTTTACGCTCCCTGTTGGAAATGATATAGGATGGAGTTTATCAGAAAAGATATTCCCAATAAAACAACACCGATGGCAATAGCCATAGAGTAATCTCCCATGCCTTGGAGCATAGCGATGGTCGTAGTCATGACCCGTGTATGTCCTTTGATGTTTCCTCCTACAATCATTACTGCACCTACCTCTGAGACAGCTCTGCCATAGCCC
>CALECF010000139.1 GCA_937948705.1 uncultured Anaerosolibacter sp.
AAATTACGAATATTATTCATGAGATAGGTGTTCCTGCCCATATTAAAGGTTATTTATATTTAAGGGAAGCCATTACCATGGTTGTTGAAAACATTGAAATGTTAAGCGCCGTAACAAAGGAATTATATCCATCCATTGCGAAGAAGTTCAATACCACACCAAGCAGAGTAGAAAGAGCCATTCGTCACGCCATCGAAGTAGCATGGAGCAGAGGTAAGGTGGATACAATCAATAACCTCTTTGGCTATACAGTACATAATGACAAAGGAAAGCCTACAAATAGCGAATTCATTGCCATGGTTGCAGACAAGCTACGTATTGAACAAAAGGCAATGTAATTAAAGCAAAAATAGAGCAATAAATCTGAAATTCGAGACTAGATTACGACGATTACGAATTTAATGAACACCTTGGGATGATTAGTGTGAAGAACTACTCATTTCAAGGTGTTTTTATTATTCTCCTATAAGTATTTCCGAGGTAATAGTCAAGATCTGACACAAAAGTTAGTCGTCATCCTATTTACCAATCAATTTTTACATATTAAAAACAATCTCTAGAATGCCACCAGCTCATAGGTCATTTTGTCTGTAAGGGTTATTTTCAAATCTATAGCGTAATGTTTAATCATTGCCTTTTGAATAGGTATAGGAATTTCTTCTTTCCTTAACCTTTTAGAAAATCTTTTCAATAATTCAAATCTTATGCGGAACATAGTGATACTCATCTGATAACCTCCTATTTTATGCTAATAAAGTAATTCGTATGATCAGCAATTTTTAGGTATCATATATTATTCCAATTTATGGATTTAACCAGTTTCGAGGTCGGCTATAAATCTATCCGGGCGCAGCATTGTCTATAATGAATTTTCCAGGGCATATGATAGTCTAGCCCTATTGTAGAAAATTAAAATGATTTAAAGGCAAATATACGGCTCCATTTAATGAAAGAGATGGAATGTAACACAATAGTTATTGTGTTACATTCCTACAAACACACAAGCTGTTGGGTTTTCAACGTAATTTACCACGCATCATATGCCTAAGTAACATAATCTATTTGACTTTAACATTGAATGTAATATATTATTGAGTAGGTACATGGCCTTCATACCATGTGATCATAGATTACATTTAAAGGGGACAACAAATGAAAATCGTACAGCCTATTAGAGACAAAGATAAAATTGAAGATATGAGAAATCAATTGCTAAAGCTAGGATATAAAAACTATCTACTTTTTGTAGTGGGAATTAATACGGGTTTGAGGATCAGCGACATATTGAACTTGAGGGTATATCACATCAGAAATAAAACACATATCACCATCAAAGAGAAAAAAACAGGAAAAGAAAAAAGATTTTTGATTAACCATCATTTGCGGAAGGACTTAGAGAAATATATATTTAATATGAAAGACATGGAGTATATCTTTCAAAGCAGGAAGGGTCAAAACAGTCCTATATCTAGGGTTCAAGCCTACAGAATACTCAACAAGGCATCAACCATCGTGGGACTGGAAGAGGTAGGAACCCATACCCTTAGGAAGACTTTTGGATATTGGCATTATCAAATATATAAGGATGTAGCTATTCTCCAAGAGATGTTTAACCATTCCTCACCAAGTATTACCTTGAGGTATATAGGTATTAACCAAGATATTAAAGACAAGACCATTGAAGATTTCTATTTATAGTATTACATAATAATATTATGTAAACTTCTCGACGCTTATTATGCCAGATTTATCGATAATCACGCGTAAGAACCCTTCTTATAGAAAAATAGAAATTTAGAGTATATCGATATCAAACAAGATACTTGACTTATATGGAGATAATCAAAATGCTATACAATAAGGAAGAAAGTACTATTAAAGAGTTTTATATGGAACTATGCCTCTATGATTTCGTCTAAAAAGATACGAGGTGCAATTCAATCGTGAATACTTATAGAAATCACTAAAAATTGTATATAATAGTCCATAGTACTTATCAGACCATCTCAGCAGTTGTATTATGCTGTATAATAGTGTAAAATGTTATAGGTTTATATGGTTTTATATTTAACAAATACGAAAGTTGAAACCCTGGAGGTTATTATGATAATAAAATCTATCGCAAGAAAGGATAGAAAAACAAAAGAGCTGGTCAATCGCTTGAACGTAGGGGAAATAGCCGTCATTAATCATGAAGATATTGACGAAGTGGCAGCCAATTGTTTGGTTGATTGCAAGCCTAAACTAATTATCAACGCTTCCCAATCAATCAGTGGACGCTATCCTAATCTAGGTCCCAATGTTTTACAGAGCGCTGGAGTTCCTATTTTAGATCATATAGGCATAGAAGCCTTTTCGTTAATCCAAGAGGATGATATTTTAGAAATTATTGACGAAGAGATCTATCGCAATGGTGAATTTATTGGAAAAGGTGAAATCTTAACTGAAGAACTCATTCAGATGAAATTAGCTGAAACAGAAAAGAATTTTGAATATGAGCTTGATAAATTTATTGAAAATACACTGGATTATGCCAAAAAGGAAAAAGAGTTCATATTGGGCAGCCTAAAACTACCTGCAATTAAGACTGTGTTTCAAAATAGACATGTTTTGGTGGTCGTTAGAGGACAAAATTATAAGGAAGATTTAAATGCTATCAAATCTTACATCAATGAGTTCAATCCCATATTAATCGGTGTTGATGGCGGCGGGGATGCCCTATTAGAATTCGGTTATATCCCTGATATGATCGTAGGGGACATGGATAGTGTTTCTGACAAATGTCTTCTTATCTGTAAAGAAATTGTTGTTCATGCATATCCTGATGGTCGAGCTCCTGGGTTAATGCGGGTAGAATCACTTAAAAGAACAGCTGTTGTTTTCCCTGCCCCTGGTACCAGTGAAGACATTGCCATGCTTCTGGCCTTTGATAAGGGCGCTGACCTCATTGTTGCTGTGGGAACCCATTCCAATATGGTGGACTTTTTAGAAAAGGGTCGAAAGGGAATGGCTAGTACTTTTCTTGTGAGATTGAAGGTTGGCTCCAAACTTATTGATGCCAAAGGTGTAAACAAGCTTTATAAAGAAAGCGTTAAAATAAAGCACCTTGTGGGACTATTGATTGGTGCAATGATTCCTATTTTCATTGTAGGTGCCATGGCACCACCAGTGCAGCAACTTCTAAAGCTTCTACAAATTAAACTTAAATTTATTTTCGGAATGTAATATTAGGAGGTATAAGATGATCATTAATTTAAAGTATTATGTAATCACCATCGTGGCTATTTTCTTAGCTATTGGCATAGGTATATTTATAGGAATTATGCTTGATGGACAAGAGCTCATTGTAGAACAACAACAACAGCTTGTCAGTCAGCTAGAAAGTAAATTTGGAGATTTTAAGGTAAAGCAGGATGAACAGCAGCAGCGCATTGACTTTCTTAATGCTGAGAGAGAAAAAAATCTAAAGTTTATGGATATTGCTTACCCTGAAATGATTAAAAATAAGCTTCGAAATCTGGACGTTGTTATTGTTGAAACCAGTGAAGATTATTCCTACTCAGGTATCACTGAGGCTTTTGAAGGGGCAGGTGTTCATAGTGCCACCAATATTTTGATAAAGGATTCCTTTATGCTTCCTGATGATGCTATAGCTAAGGAAGTTGCTACGGCATTACAACTAAAGGGCACTACAAAGGATGAAATTCAAAAACAATTGGTCAGAAGTTTTTCAAATGCCCTCACAAATGGAAAAAACCTACAGCTTCTTCAATACCTAAAAGATCATAAAATGATTGAATACTCTGGCAGCATTACCTTTCCTGTTGATCATATCATTATAGCGGGGGGGCGCTTCACTGAACCGAAGGATGTCCTAAGCAAGATAGAGATCCCGATGATTAATCTAATCAAGAATAGTAATACTCCTGTCATGGCAGTAGAAAAGCTGAATGTTGCTCACTCGAGCATTCCTGATTATAGAAAACTTCGGATTTCCACCGTTGATAATGTAGACACGATTATTGGTAAAGCTGCTATGCTTATGGTTGTTAGCGGTCAGGAAGGTCATTTTGGAGAAAAGGAGACTGCCGAACAGCTGATACCCGAAGAATTTATTTCTGTTGAATAGGAGATGAGCCTGTGTCAAAGAATATTACTGTTATCTTACCAGCTAAGGATGAAGCTGATAGAATTGGTGCAACCATAGAAGCAATAAAGTCATCCAAATTTGTAAATAGAATCATCGTAATTGATGATGGCTCCACAGATCAAACTTTTCAGATTGCTGAAGCTTTGGGGGTAGAGGCCTATCGCCTGGCAAAAAACTTTGGAAAAGGCTATGCGGTAAACTATGCCATAAGTAAATCTATCAATGATAGCGATATCATTGTCATGTTAGATTCAGATTTGGGGTCTTCCGCCAGGGAAATTGATAAGCTAATTCTCCCTGTACTTAACAATGAAGCCGATGTGTCCATAGCCAGATTTCCTAAAGCCCAACGCAAAGGTGGTTTTGGATTGGTAAAAAATCTAGCCCGGTATGGTGTACTCCTTCATACTGGACAGATGATTTACACATCTCTTTCAGGTCAGCGTGCATTTAAATCCGATGTCTTACAAAGCTTAGGAAGTTTTCCTCTAGACTATGGTATTGAGATCAGCATGACCATAGATATCCTAAAAAAAGGCTATCGTATCAAGGAAGTTGATGTCCATATGACTCATAGAGAAACCGGTCGAGATATGGTAGGATTTCTTCATCGGGGAAAACAGTTTTACCAAATCCTCAGGGTTTTATTAAAGAAAGCAGGAAAGGAATAAAGTCATGATAAGAGTGATTCTTTATTTGATTGCCTCATATGCCTTTACTAAAATGATCATTCCATTCTTTTATAATCTCCTTGTAGATGCCAAATGCTTAAGGCCGAATTACAAGGGCGAATCCATTCCTGTATGCATGGGCTTGATTTTCATACCAGCAATTACCTTTAATGTCTTTATATATGTGGTTTTTGTTGGAATCGAACATGTCAGTGACCTGGTGATTTTACTGGTAGGAGCGCTATCCATGGGCTTGGCGGGATTGCTTGATGATCTGCTAGGTGATCGATCTGTTACTGGTTTAAAAGGACATTTAAAAGCGATGTTGAAGGGAAGGTTAACAACGGGAGGTTTTAAAGCTGCCTTTGGAGGTGCCATTGCATTATTTATCAGTGTTCTTCAAGGCTACGATCCTGTAAATATTATTATAAATACCTTATTGGTTGCATTATTTACGAATTTCATCAATCTTTTAGATTTAAGACCAGGAAGGGCTATCAAAGGTTTCTCCCTAGGATTATTATTCATATTGTTCTCAACCTTTTCCCCTGTCCACCACTTATTTTTGGTTGGATTATTGGGGGCAGTTCTTTCCTATTTTCCTTATGATCTAAAGGCGAAGTCGATGATGGGAGATGTTGGGTCAAATATTTTAGGCATTTCTTTAGGTATAGCCAGCATTTACACGGGTTTTACTACTAAAATTATCTTTGTGTGTTTTTTAATCGGGATTCATTTTTATGCCGAAAAGTATTCTTTGACTGCAACCATTGAAAGAAACAAATGGCTTCGCTATTTCGATTCCTTGGGAAGATAGAATGATTATATAGACAGTCCCGTGGATTGTACAATTATTAGAAATGAAGAAAGAGGTTCAAGTATGATGAACATAAAATACGGTAAAGTTATAGAAGTGATTAGAGAAAAGCCGAAGGTTACAGAGATATATGTTGAGGTCGACAATCTAAAGCAAAAGGCCCTCAATTATAATTATTTAACAGGTGATATCAGAATAGGAGATACAGTTCTTTTGAATACCACTGCCATTGATTTAGGGCTTGGGACTGGAGGATATCATTTTGTAATTTGTAATCTAAATAGGCCTGAACGCTCTATCTCTAGTGAAGGCCATATTATGAAGTTGCGATATACGCCCTATCAATTAAAGGTTTTTGCCGCCGAGGAACAGGAGAGCGAGTTTCATCATGTTTTCCAAGACTTTCAGTCCCTATCATCTATGCCTGTCATTATCGGAACATTACATAGTATGCTCCCAGCTATTGTCGAAACGGTGAGCTGTCTTGATGCTAATATACGAATTGCATATATCATGACAGACGGAGCAGCGCTGCCTCTAGATTTGAGTAACTTAGTTTATGATTTGAAGGAAAGCAATAAAATATGTGGAACGGTGACCATTGGACATGCCTTTGGCGGAGACTTGGAATGTGTTAATATTTATAATGGCTTAATTGCCGCAAAAGAAATTCTTAAGGCTGACATCGTTATCATTACAATGGGCCCTGGCATCGTTGGTACAGGTACCAAATATGGCTTCACAGGGATCGAGCAGGGCAATATCATCGATGCAGTAGCAGATTTAGGTGGTGCACCTATAGCAATTCCAAGGATTAGCTTTGCAGATCAACGAATTCGTCATCAAGGTATCAGTCATCATTCTATCACTGTCCTTGATACGATTTGCAAAACCTCTGCGATCGTTGGAATTCCTCTTCTTGAAGATATAAAGAGTCAATTTATTAAGGACCAGTTGACGTCAACCATGATTGAACAAAAACATCAAGTCATCTTTAGAAAATGTGATGATGTGCTAGGGTTTCTTCAAAATTCTCCAATTAAGATGAAAACCATGGGCAGAGGTTTTCAGCAGGATGTTGAGTTCTTCCAAACTGCCGGCCTTGCAGGAAAGCTAGCTACCGAACTTCTAACTGGGCGTCAATATATGCCTGGACAGTAGGGTATGTACTGGCTAAGTCTTCTAGTACTTCTAATAGATCTGATACTTTTCCTATGAAGTATACCTGCTTTTTTGATATAATTCTATACATCTATTCATCACACCTTTCATAGATTGTTTTATAGTATTATATGACTTGTCCTATAAAAATATGTTTATTTGGAGGCGAAAAGATGAATCTTCGCGAGAACACGATTAATTCAAAAAGAATTTATGAAGGTAGGATAATCTCTCTACGTGTAGATACAGTAGAACTCCCTGATAAAAAATACTCTACAAGAGAAATTATTGAACACCCAGGTGCGGCTGTGGTTATTCCTGTCACTGACGAAGGTAAAATCATTATGGTCAAGCAATTTAGAAAGCCTGTTGAAGATTTTTTAATTGAAGTTCCTGCTGGTAAGCTCGATAAAGGTGAAGATCCTCTTCTATGTGCCCATCGGGAGTTAAAAGAGGAGACTGGTTATACCTGTGATAATATGCAGCATCTATTTAGCTTCTTTTCTACCCCTGGCTTCGCCAACGAGACAATGCATCTCTTCTTAGCTAGAGATCTGACCCTAGGGGAAGCTGTCCCTGATGAGGACGAATATATCGAAATTGAATCCTACGATCTGGATCAACTTAATGAAATGATTTTCAACGGACAAATTAAGGATGCAAAAAGTATCATTGCAATTTTTGCAGTAAAACAGTTTTTACAATCATCATCGGATTGTTAGATCTGTTGGACAAAATCTTTCGATCTGTCATAATATCCCCTCGTCCAGCATAATATTTTATTAGAAGTGGACAGGAAAAGGGGGTATTTTTTTGTTTAGAAAAATTCGCGAGATTGTAAGTAGACATATTCAAGACAATCTTGTTATATATTTTGTTGTTATTATGTTTCTGCTTATTGGAATTTCAGCTGGGGCCTTTACAGTAAAGGCACTATCAGATCTTCAAAAGCAGGAGCTTATTGGATATCTACGAAGTTTCTTTCAGTTCATCAGTGAAAATACCTATGACTCATTTTCCATTTTAAAGCAATCTTTACTCAACAATATTCAGACTGGAGTATTAATATGGCTCCTCGGCATTACCATCGTAGGCATTCCGTTTATTTTATTATTAATCGCTTTAAGGGGATTTATCATCGGCTTCACTGTGGGCTTTCTTGTGGAACAGATGGGTGTTCGAGGTTTATTTTTTGCATTGTTTTCAATTCTTCCTCAGAATTTATTGATCATTCCATGTCTGGTTTCCATCGCGGTAATAGGCATTAGTTTTTCTCTCATGCTTATAAAGAACAAGCTTGCAAAGAGCTATAAAACCGATGTGATGCGTCAATTTGTGATATATAGTACAATCATTGCCACGACCTTTAGTATGATTCTTTTAGGATCAATGGTTGAGGCCTATATAACTCCTGTTTTTATGAAGTTTGTATCTACTTATATGTAATACTAAAATACCCATGCCTGTAGAATCCCCGTGTCATTCAAATATCAATTTATCATCCTCGGTATGATTCTTGTGTTTCTAGCTCCATAATTCATTTTCATGAGTCACTTTATAGCCTATTTATATAAGCTTATATACCATGGGGATCACAATGGAGTTTAAATGAAAAAAACATCTTGGCAATAGGGGAATATGCCCCAAAACAAGAGCTATTGAAAAATAATTTACTTATATTCGTAAAATCAGCTTCTAAATGATAAATTTATGAAGGAATTTTTAGAAAGATGTGGAATAGTAGTTAGAGATGGATATGGGAAACGAAGGGGACAAGTAATATGAATATTTTACTTAGTAAGTTTGTTGACTACTTAGCAAATGTGAAAGAGTTATCTAAAAATACCCTTGATTCATATAAGAGAGATATTTCACAATATATTTCTTTTTTGGATGAGCGGCAAATTGAGGACATACAATACACCAATAAAACAACGATTATTACTTATCTACTTTATTTGCAAAAGAGTGGTAAGGCAACATCGACGATATCGAGAAACCTTGCTTCTATAAGGTCTTTTTATCAATTTCTTCTTAATGAAAAACATATAGATAGGGATCCTACAATTAGTTTAGAATCACCTAAATCCGAGAAGAAGTTACCTAGTGTACTAAGCTTGAAAGAGGTTGAATTGCTCTTAACACAACCTGATGATCGCAATGAAAAGGGTATTCGAGACAAAGCAATGCTTGAACTCCTTTATGCTACCGGAATTCGCGTATCCGAGCTAGTATCGCTAAATTATACTGATCTCAATTTAGATATGGGTTACATAAAATGCAAACATAGCCCTACCAAGGAAAGAGTCATTCCTATCGGTAGTATAGCAAAGAAAGCTATTGAACGGTTTGTGAACGAATGTAGAATTAGTCTTGTTCGCGATGAGTCTGAGCAAGCGTTATTTGTGAACTATCATGGTACTAGGCTAACAAGACAGGGTTTTTGGAAAATCATAAAGATGTATACGCAAAAAACGAAGATTGGCAAACGAATTACCCCCCATACATTGAGACATTCTTTTGCAACTCATTTGCTGCAAAATGGTGCTGATCTGAGATCTGTTCAAGAAATGTTGGGACATTCAGATATTTCAACGACTCAAATTTATACACAGATCACCAAAAACAAGATCAAGGAAGTATACAATAGAACCCATCCAAGAGCCTAACTGGCTCTTTATATTTTTCTCTATATATGGCAAAAAATCAACTCATATATTGCTATAAAATACAAGTAAGGGTAGTATGATGTAAAGGTACACAGATTATATTTTCAGTGGTCAAGGTATTACTTAGACAATTCATACAAAGTATAATATGTAGAGTGATGATGGATTCATCCGGACTCTTTCCGTGAGAAGAAAGATACTCTATTTACAAATTACACTGTCATCGTTATAAAGCTTAACCATAGAAAGAATGTATATGATAGGAGAGGATAAACCATGAAAAACTTACTCAGCAAGATAAAAGAAGCAGCTGGTTATATACACCAGCAGACGGATATGTCTCCAAAAATCGGCTTAGTCTTAGGTTCGGGTTTAGGTATGCTCGCAGATGAACTTCAAGGGCCACTACATATTCACTATAAGGATATCCCTAACTTTCCCATATCAACGGTGAAGGGGCATGCAGGAAAGCTTGTATTTGGCAAACTTGAGGATCATTCCGTAGTCGTTATGCAGGGTCGATTCCATTACTACGAAGGCTACTCCATGGAAGAGGTTACTTTTCCCATTCGTGTGATGAAAGAGCTTGGGGTTGAAATCCTCATCGTTACGAATGCAGCTGGCGGCGTAAATACGTCGTTTCGTCCTGGTGATTTAATGGTAATTCGTGATCATATAAACTGGGGATTTGATAACCCTCTTATTGGTAAAAACTTTACTGAGCTCGGCGTACGCTTTCCTGATATTTCTCAAGTTTATGATAAGGAATTGATTGGATTTGTTCAACAGGCAAGCAATGAAACGGACTTGGTGCTGAAGGAAGGTGTGTATGCTATGTTTACTGGTCCTACCTATGAGACACCGGCTGAGGTAAGAATGGCTAGATTTTTAGGGGCAGATGCCGTAGGAATGTCCACAGTGCCAGAGGTCATCGTAGCAGCCCATAGCCAGATGAGGGTATTAGGGATTTCCTGTATTACGAATATGGCTGCAGGTATATTAGATCAGCCTTTGGATCATCACGAAGTCATAGAAACTGCCGATAAGGCAAGAGATGCCTTTATCCTATTAATCAGGAGGACTTTATCAAAGATAGGGAGGAATTATTAATGAGACAAAAAATACATACGGCAAGGGAATTTATAGAAAGTAAGATCAATACCACTCCTGAAATCGGATTGATTTTAGGTTCTGGACTTGGAAGCTTGGCAAATGAAATAGAAAACCCCACAATCATTCCTTATGATCAAATTCCAAACTTCCCCATTTCTACCGTTGAAGGTCATGAGGGACAGTTGGTGATTGGTAAGCTAGAAGGTAAGAACGTAATTGCTATGCAGGGACGTTTTCATTTTTATGAAGGTTACTCATTGCAGGAGGTTACTTTTCCAGTAAGAGTGATGAAAGAACTTGGTGTGAAAATACTCATGGTGACAAATGCTTGCGGGGGAATGAACCCGGAACTATATCCTGGAGCCCTCATGATCATAGAGGATCATATCAACTTTACAGGAGGTAATCCTCTTATAGGTCCAAATGATGAGGATCTTGGGTCTAGATTCCCTGATATGTCAACTGCTTATGATAAAGAATTCATTCATCTCGCAGAGCAAGCAGGCCAGGAACTAGGTATCGAAACTAAAAAAGGTATCTATGTTGCCATTAGTGGACCTAATTATATGTCAGCTGCCGAGTTGAAAATGTTAAGAAAGTTTGGTGCGGATACACTAGGGATGTCCACAGTGCCTGAGGTCATAGTGGCACGTCATGGAGGACTACGTGTATTGGGTATTTCTTGTGTAACAGATATGGCAATTGCTGACACCTTAGAGCCACTAGAGCATGAACGGGTTGTGGAGATCGCGAATCAGACTCGACCTAAGTTTATTCGTCTTGTAAAAGGAATTCTTCAAAAGGTGAGTATCTAATGAGAATTTACGATATTATCTTAAAAAAAAGAAATGGATTTGTCCTTACAAAGGATGAGATTAATTACTTTGTCCAAGAGTATACGAAGGGCAACATACCAGATTATCAGGCAGCCTCTCTACTGATGGCAATCTTTTTTCAAAAGATGAATAAAGAAGAAACCGCGAACTTAACGGATGCAATGATGAATTCCGGAGATGTCTTAGACTTATCTAGGATTCACGGTATAAAAGTTGACAAGCATAGTACAGGGGGTGTAGGGGATACAACTACGCTAATTGTTGCGCCTTTGGTTGCAGCTTGTAATGTGCCCGTTGCGAAAATGTCTGGAAGAGGCCTAGGCCATACTGGAGGAACCATTGATAAGCTAGAATCAATAACAGGTTTTCATGTTGAATTGACAAATGAACAATTCATTGACAATGTCAACCAACATAAAATTGCCGTCATCGGCCAGTCTGCAAACCTAGCTCCTGCAGATAAGAAGTTATATGCATTAAGAGATGTTACTGCTACGGTAGATAATCTTTCTCTCATTGCAAGCAGTATCATGAGCAAAAAGCTAGCGGCTGGATCCAATGCGATTATTTTGGATGTGAAAGTAGGCAGCGGAGCCTTTATGAAGGATATCGATGAAGGCATTGCTTTGGCTCAAGAAATGGTGGATATTGGTCATCATATGGGTAGGGAGACCATAGCTATCCTAACGAGTATGGAGCAACCCTTAGGCTATGCCATTGGGAACAGTCTTGAAATCGAAGAGGCTATTCAAACATTAAAAGGTAATGGACCTGAGGATCTTACAGAATTAAGCATCACTTTAGCGAGCTATATGGTATTGTTAGCAAAGGAAGCTGATTCCATTGATGCAGCCAGGGAAAGAGTTCTACATCAACTACAATCAGGAGAAGCTCTAAATAAGTTTAAAGAGTTCATTATTGCTCAAGGTGGAGATCCTAGAGTTATTACGGATACTGACCTTCTTCCTAAAGCTGCCTATGGACTGGAGATATTGGCACCTGAGAATGGATATATTCAATCCATCAAAACAGATGATATTGGCATCGCAGCCCTAATGTTGGGAGCTGGTCGTGAGAATAAAGACTCCCATATTGATTTGGCGGCGGGAATAATCATGAAGAAGAAGATTGGTGATCAAGTTTTTAAAGGTGAACCTATTGCCACCTTATATACAAATAAAGAAGATATACTGATAAAAGTTCAAGATGTTGTTTTAAATGCCATCTCTTTAACAAATGACGCTGTTGAACAGCCAAAACTAATCAAAGCAATCGTTATGAGAGATACGATTACAATCAAGTAATATTTTACAATATTTTATGAATGTTCCTCCTGTGCATAAGGAAAGTAATTGCTGGAAAAGCTAGAATTAACTTATAAAGCAAGGAGGGCATAAGATGAAACAAATACTCAACAAATTTATCGTATCCATCATCTGTTTTACCTTGATCTTCAGTTCGTTTTATATAGTAGCTAATGCCGAAGAATTCAATATTGATGCACGTGCAGCAATTTTAATGGATGCTTCCACAGGTATAATATTATATGAGAAGAACATTCACGATAAGCTCCCCCCAGCCAGCGTTACCAAGGTTATGACAATGCTGTTGGCCATGGAAGCTTTAGATCAAAAACAGATATCATTAGCAGATAAAGTTTTAATTAGTAGTCGGGCTTCAAAGATGGGTGGAAGTCAACTTTTTTTAGAGCCTGGTGAGGAGAAAACCGTTGAGGAGCTTTTAAAAGGAATTTCTGTTGCTTCAGCGAATGATGCATGTGTTGCATTGGCAGAACATCTCAGTGGTACAGAAGAAATGTTTATTAAACGAATGAACGAACGGGCTAAGGAACTAGGAATGAACGATACCCAATTTATGAATACCAATGGTTTACCGCAAGAAGGCCATTATTCAAGTGCCTATGATATTGCTGTAATGTCGAAAGAACTTCTTAAATATCCTAAAATCCATGAATGGCTTACCATTTGGATGTCTACCATGAAGGTTGGTCTTCCAAACAAAAAAATAACCACCTTGGAACTGACCAATACAAACAAACTAGTTAGAAGCTATCCTGGTGCTAATGGCATTAAAACTGGATTTACTTCAGATGCAATGTATTGTTTGTCTGCTTCAGCCAGTCGAAATGGCTTAAATCTGATATCTGTCATATTAGGTAGTCCTACTTCTCAGGTTCGGTTCGAAGAAGCTAAAAAGCTGCTAAATTATGGTTTTGCCAGCTATAGCTCTGTACCCATCGTTAAAAAGAATCAGGTGGTTCAAGAAGTAGTTGTTGAGAAGGGTAAGTCTGAAAAGGTAAATATTATCGCAAAGGATCAATTGAGTGCCCTTGTTAAAAAAGGGAATGAGAGTAAGGTAGAAAAAGAAATTATTCTGCCAAAGAATATCAAGGCACCTTTGAATGCTGGACAAAAACTTGGTGAAATTGTACTAACGGTGGAAGGAAAAGAGATCAATCGAATTGATTTGGTCTCAGAGAAAACCATTGAATCAGCTTCAGCCATTGATATATTTGGAAAAATGATTCGCAACACACTAAAATCAAAGCAATAAATCCCTTGGAGGCATTTAAATATAAATGCCTCCTCTTATATTTTCTTTACGTGTCGCCATATTTCTTTCTCATCTATATGCTGGTACCATGAGTAAATAATCTAATCACACCATGATAGGAAGTATGCTATAATAGATTGTGATACTGACAGTATATATTTTCTTGATTTTACATATTAGAAGTGACGAATATATTTTTAGGAGTAGATGATTCATGGCATATAATGTTAAACTTGAGACCTTTGAAGGTCCTTTCGATTTATTGTTCCACCTCATTGAGAAAGCGGAAGTTGATATTTATAACATTCCCATTGCCCAAATCACTGATCAGTATATCCACTATATTCAAGATATGCAGAAGTTTGATTTAGAGGTTACCAGTGAATTTCTTGTAATGGCCGCGACCCTCATCGAGATTAAATCAAAAATGCTGCTGCCCAATAAGCACGAGGAGCAACTAGCTATCGCCATCGATGAAATTGATCTGCAACAAGATCTAATCGCTCGCCTAATTGAATATAAAAAGTATAAGACCGCTGCTGAAGAATTTAAGAAGCGAGAGGACGTATTTAAAAAGATTTTTTATAAGTCCCAGGAGCAACTTGATGACTATATTAAGCACGATGACGTAGAGCTTGTTGAAATGGATTTAAGCACTTTAATTAGTGCCTTTAGTAATCTGCTTGCGAAGCGAAAAGACCACTCAAAGCTTGAGGCATACGTGAATGAAATTCAAAGGGATGAGGTTACTATAGAAGAAAAAATTGCTCAGATTCAACAGTACCTCGAAATTCATCAATCTGTAGAGTTTCACCATCTTTTCTCTAATCTATCTACAAAAAGTGAGATCGTCGTAACGTTCTTAGCCCTATTGGAGTTGATCAAATTAAACTATTTGATGGTGCAGCAAAACAGAATCTTTGGTCACATTATTATTAGAAAATCCGTTTAATAAAAGAGGTGTAATCTGATGGAAGAAAAAGAGATTCAATCGATTATTGAGTCTTTACTGTTTATTTGGGGAGATCCTCTTCATGTAAAGAACATCGCTGATGTACTGGAATATCCTCCAGAATTTATACGAAAAACAATTTTGGATTTAAAGAAGAAATATGAAGAAGAAGATAAGGGCCTTCAAATTATTGAGGTAAATAATAGCTTTCAACTATGTACCAACACAAAGCACTACGATTATATACAGAAGCTATGTACGCCTGTACATAACAAAGGACTTACCCAAGCAGCCCTTGAGGTTTTAGCCATTGTTGCATACAAGCAACCAATTACAAGACATGAAGTGGAAGGCATCAGGGGTGTGAAGAGTGATAAATCTATTAGTACATTATTAGAAAAAGAACTTATCTTAGAGAAGGGGCGATTGGAGAAGACAGGGCGACCTATATTGTATGGTACAACGGATACCTTCCTAAAGTCCTTTGGCCTTAGTTCTCTAGAAGACCTGCCTGCTATTGAAGATTTTGAAAAACTAGATTTTAATGAGAAAGAAATAAATAAAACCGATGAATAGATCTATTCATCGGTTTTATTTATTATAAAATCAACATTAGTTCTCTCATTATTTTGGCAGCCACTGCTGTTGAAACACCAGAAGGATCATAATCAGGTGCAAGTTCAACCACATCAGCTCCTACAATATTAAGTCCTTCTAAGGTCTTCAAAATATTTAGCATATCCTGAAATGAGATACCACCTGGTTCTGGTGTACCTGTTCCAGGGAATATAGAGGGATCCAATATATCTAGATCTATCGTTACATATACAGGCTTGTCTTTTATTTTCTCTACAACATCCTTGAGTTTATCATATCCAAACTTGTTAATAAATGTATGCCCATCTTTCTCAGCCCAGGCAAATTCTTCCTTTAGACCAGAACGGATCCCAAACTGGAATATTCTATCATCTCCAAGAAAATTCCAAATCTGCTTGATGACAGTTGCATGGGATAACTCCTCGCCCATGTAATCCCCACGCAAATCTGTGTGAGCGTCAAAATGGAGTATGACTAAATCTTTGTGTTTTTCAAACATTGCGGTAACTACAGGAAGCGTTACAAGATGCTCTCCACCAATCATCAATGGTTTCTTATTGCTATTGACAATATGGCTGGCATATTCTTTAATAGCATCTAATACAGCATACTTGTTACCGAAAATAAGATCTATATCGCCCGCATCGTGAATTTTATAATCTTCTAGATCCCGATCTAAGTATGGACTATAAGTCTCTAATCCATAGGAATCAATTCGAATTTTATTTGGTGCAAATCTTGAACCTGGTCTATATGAGCATGTACCATCGAAGGGAGCCCCAAAGATGACTACATCACTTTCTTCGAAGGATTTATCGCAACCAATAAAACAATATCTATTAAAGAGCTCCATTATCAATTTTCTCCTTTACATAGCTAGGCAATGCAAAGCAACCTTTGTGAAGTTCTGTATTATAATACTTTGTCTTAATTCCTGATTCGTTCCATTCTGCTTCTTTCAAATCTTGAATTGGGTGGAATTTCTTTGATGCAAAATTGAACAACCAGTATCCACCTGGATAAGTTGGAATGTTGGCTTGATACACATGAACGATTGGAAACATCTTCTTAAGCTTTTTGTTAGAGCTAATACCCACTTCAAAAAACTTTTCATAAACAGGTGTTTCATTTTGATTAATTAGGATGCCATCTTCAGTAAGTGCCTTATAGCAATTGTTGTAAAACTCAGTAGTAAATAAACCTTCACCAGGTCCTATTGGATCTGTTGAATCAATAAGTATTAGATCATAGATATTCTCTTTACCTTGAATAAATTTAATGCCGTCCTCATAAAGAACCGTAACTCTAGGGTTATCTACCTCACAGGAAACAGCAGGAAAATACTTTCTAGATGCATCAACAACTAATTTATCAATTTCAACCATATCTACATGCTTAATATTTGGGTATCTCATAAGCTCACGAACTGTACCGCCATCGCCGCCGCCAATCACCAAGACATTCTTTACATTAGGATTCACAGCCATAGAAATATGTACAATCATATCATGGTAGACAAATTCGTCTTTTTCTGTAACCATGACAAGCCCATCTAATGTCATTAGCTTGCCATATTCGTAAGTATCGAGAATATCAAGCTTTTGGAATTCACTTTCCCCAGAAAACAAGTGCTCCTTTACCCGTAAAGAAAACCTCACATCATCTGTATGTTCTTCAGTATACCAAAATTCCATATTACATTCCTCCTTAGAATTTATTTGTTTTACATAAATAAAGATGGGAATTATTCTCCCACCTTTATATTTAATTGTACACCAAGGAAAGGCGAAAAATCAATATCACAATTATGACAATACAGGACTATAAATTCTAACATTTACTCCCTTATGTATTCAATATAACCATTTTTCGATCTTTTAATCGTTCAGTTTACACATATTAAATATAAACTAAATAATTAAAATGTCAATGATTTTTTTAAACTTTAAAATAATCTTATCAGAAGACCACGCTTTCTAAGTATAATTAGGTTTACTTTTTATAATTATTGGAAAAAATATACTTGTCAAAGCATGAGTGAGGTGAAGTTTTTGCATATTTTTTTATGGATATTCGTAATTTTTGTTACCCTTGTTACAATTATCATGTTTACATCTGTTATTGTGGAATTTCAGATTCTAAAAGATAAAACCAATGACAAAATAATCATTCATATCAAAGCGCTCTTTGGACTAATCCAATATCAGTTTGAAATCCCTTTGTTAGATTTGATTCATAACAAGAAAGGTAAGCTAGCTTTAGAAGTTGATGAGGAAGTCAAGGGTGAACAGTCTGAGGATTTACTCCAGGAAAAGAAACAGTTATTTAATTTATTTCAAATGCAAGAAATTCAAGATAGAATAGCCCAGCTTTATAACCAATACTTTGATATTGCCAATTATATTCGCAAAAAAATCCTACTTAGAAAATTAGAGTGGGAGACGGAGTTTGGTACTGGAGACGCCGCTATTACAGGAATACTTTCTGGTATTTTATGGGGAATCAAAGGAAATCTTTTTACAATTCTCAAAATACATCTACGATCCCATAAAATCTCCTTTAATATCATTCCTTATTTTGACAAAGAACTATTTAAGACCTATGTTCATTGCATAATTCAACTTAAAATAGGCCATGCTATAATTGCATCAATAAAAACTTTATACTTATACTTTAAACGAGGTGATAAAGAAAATGTCAAATCATCCAATTGAAGCCTTAATGAAAACTACCATGGAGAGCTTAAAAGATATGGTGGATGTAAACACGATAGTAGGCGACCCTGTAGAAACACCTGATGGCACAGTGATCATCCCTATATCCCGCGTTTCTTTTGGCTTTGCATCCGGTGGTGGAGAGTATACTGCTATGAAAGATGGAAATTCAGGTAGAACTTCTGATAACTCCGATACGCTTCCCTTTGCAGGTGGAACAGGTGCTGGCGTATCAGTACAACCTGTAGCCTTTATGGTAGTAGGAAATGGACACATGAAGCTTTTGCCAGTTGACCAAAACGCAACAATCGTAGATAGTATCATTGATTTTGCTCCTAAACTACTTGATAAAATCCAATCTATGAGTGAAAGCAGAAATGACAGCAAAGCTAAAAAACAAAACAATGAAAAGGAAATCATTATTGAGTAAAGAGCGATGACCATCGCTCTTTATTTTATGTACCCTTACTTAGTTGTCCGAATGGATGATTGAAAGAATCTGTAAGGAAGTATACAATATAGATATAATCTAATATTCATTTTAGAAAAGGCATTCTAAGGGGGTACGTTAGTTGGAAATTAAGGAAGCCGTAGAGCTTATTTGGAACAATAGAAAATACATCACCGATGATCCCAAAAAAACCATAAGTCATTTAAATGAAGAAGTGGCTGAATCCATGAAAGCATTGATGAAAGGGGATACCAACAAAGCCAAAAGAGAACTTGAAGATGCTCTTTCATGTCTTTTTATTGCCCTGAAAGTTATGAATGTGGACATCGAGGAAGCGATATATAACCAAATTCAGCAAATGAAGAGACGAAATGAAAAGTATATGATTATAAGAAAAGATAAAGTTGAGATTTTCGTCAATGATGTACTCAAGGGTGGTTGGTCTATTTGGAGTGAAGAAGATCTAAAAGAAGCAGAAAAAATAGCTAAAGAATTCGGATGTGAGATCGTCAATGAATAGATAGTACACTTGGTTATTAAGATCATTTTTCTGCATTATTTTCTTAAATTAAGAAAATACTAAGAAAGAATGATCTTAATAAATGGAGTGATGAAATGAATAAATCCTTTTTATCGGTTTTTTTAACGTCAATCATGATATTTTACATGTCTACTTTTATCGTCCATGGGGAAGGTCCAAATATTTCAGCACCAAGTGCCATTGTTATGGATGTTCAAACAGGCAGGGTTTTGTATGCTAAGAATATCCACGGAAAGAAGCCCATGGCTAGTACCACTAAAATTATGACTGCTCTGTTAGCCATAGAACATTCATCTCCTGATACCGTTGTAAAAATTCCAAAAGAGGCTGTCGGTGTAGAGGGTTCTTCTATATACCTTCAGAATGATGAAAAGGTAACAATGGAGGATTTGGTCTATGGTCTCATGCTTCGTTCTGGGAATGACTCCGCAGTAGCGATCGCCAGTCACATTTCTGGCTCTGTGGAAGAATTCAGTGAGTTAATGAATCGACGGTCTAAAGAATTGGGTGCAAATAATACAAATTTCACCAATCCCCATGGACTGCACAATGATCAACATTATACAACAGCTTATGACTTAGGACTGATCGCTAGACAGGCACTTCTTAATAAGCAATTTAAGAAGGTTGTCTCAACCAAATTATGGACAGCAGATCGAGAAGGTTTTAAGTACTTTTATAATAAGAATAAGACCTTAACACAATATGAAGGCGGAGATGGTGTTAAAACAGGATTTACCAAGAAAGCTGGTCGATGTTTGGTAACCTCTGCCACCAAAAATGGTATGCAGCTAGTCACAGTTGTACTAAATGCCCCAAACTGGTTTCAAGATAGCTATAATCTACTAGATTATGCATTTGATAGGTATGGCGCTTATCCTATCACCCTTCAAGATGCCTACTTGAAATCTATTTCTGTCAAGAATGGAAAGAAATCACAAACTGCAATTGTATCCAGAGAAAATGTGATTATACCCGTTACTGAGGAAGAAAAGAATAAGGTAATGTCTGTTATTGATGTTGATGAAATGGTGGAAGCACCGGTTTCTAGAAATATGAAGATTGGAAAAATCAAGGTTTACATTGATGGCAAACTGTTATATACAACAGATTTATTTACCCGAGAAGATATTGAAAAGAAAGATTTTAAGGATAAAGTGAATGATTTTATTCAACGAAAATAATATTTCAAAGAATAACTATAGTCTTCTATTAGTTATTCTTTTTTCTTTCAGCTACTTATCATTCGGCTTATGGATATGTAACACTTTTCTCCATTAAGAAATACCTTATTATTATAGGGTTTTATGCTTAATAAGGAGGGGTGCAGTTTGTCAAAAAATAAGAACGTGACTTGTATAGATGCTGGAAGTGAATACTGCCCATGTTATTTAGCTGAAAGTGGCGAATGTATTACCTGCTCCCAACTGCAAGACAATGGTTTTTGTGACTGCAATTGGTCAGGTGTATGCATCTATCAAGAATATGCTTGGTGCGGAATGAAAAAAAAGACGCCCCGGGAAACTATTGAATCAGAGATTATTGAAAAAACACAGCTGAGCGAACAACTATTGATATTAAAGATTCGTGTATCAAAAGCAATGGCAAGACAATTAATCCAACCAGGTTCTTATGTTTTTGTAAGAAATCCTGAAAAACCAAGTATTTTTGATGTGCCTATGTCGATTATGTCTGCAGACGATACAAAGGGTGAAATCGATATTGCTGTTCAAGTTTTAGGTGTAAAAACAAAATCACTTATAACTTGCACGGACAAAATTTTAGTAAAAGGCCCCTATTGGAATGGCCTTATGGGATTTAGTGAGCTTAAAAATTTTGCGGATCAAGATGTACTTGTTATCGGAAGGGGCATAGCTTTGGCGCCAGCAGTGCTTACTATTAAGTATCTATTGCACCACAAAAACAGAGTTACTTTTATTATTGATCAAGGAAAGACAGGTTCACAATTCATTGATGACCATATTTCAGAATTTAAAATTGATAAACATTATTTAAATCTTCGTTCACCAGAAGGTTTGAAGGGTATGAATCAAATTCTATCTAAAGGAAATTATAGTCTCGTCTATAGTGGGGGTTCTGATTTGCTTCATCAAGGGATTAAAAGTCAGTTAGAAAGTACGAATCATCCTGCTAAACTAGTAGCCATTAATAACCATGAATTATGCTGTGGTGAAGGCGTATGCGGTTCTTGTTCAACCTATACATTAGACGGAAAAAGAGTAAAAATGTGCAAATCACAGATAGATATTGAAGAGATGATTGAAGGGGGAAATCTTAATGGCTAAAGTTGTGGTAGTAGGTGGTGGATGGGCAGGGGTTGCTGCAGCTATTACTGCAAAAAAAGCTGGAGCCCATGTAACAATCCTTGAGAGAATGGATATTTTGCTAGGTCTCGGTAATGTAGGTGGGATCATGCGTAACAATGGGCGTTTTACGGCAGCAGAAGAATGCAGCTTATTAGGTGCTCCAGAACTATTCGAAATTACAGATAAAGTATCTAGGCATACAGGTATTGATTTCCCAGGGCATAGCCATGCTAGTCTATATGACGTGTGTAAAGTAGAACCTTTAGTAAGACAACTGATGGAAAAGATGGGCATAGAAGTACAATTGAGATCAAGGGCTGTAGAGGTAAAAAAGAATGATCAGAAGATAGAATCCATCTCTTTATTTAATGGTGAGGTGATTTCAGGAGACGTATTTATTGAAACCACTGGCTCTACAGGCTCCATGGGGAACTGTTTAAAATATGGAAACGGGTGTGCCATGTGTATTCTGAGGTGTCCTTCCTTTGGTCCTAGAATTAGCTTATGCCAAAAAGCTGGGGTAGAGGATATCCTTGGAAAAAGAAGTGATGGCTCCTATGGCGCTTTTAGTGGATCCTGCAAATTGAATAAGGATTCTCTCAGTGCTGAAATTGTAAGAGAACTCAATGAGAAAGGCGTGGTTGTACTCCCAGTTCCAAAGGAAGATGTGAATATGAAAAAGCTAGAAATGAAGGTATGTCAACAATATGCTCTAAGAGAATATGCTGAAAACCTCATTCTTCTTGACACAGGTCATGCAAAGCTTATGTCATCTTTTTATCCTTTGGATAAATTGCGACGTATTCCTGGTTTGGAAAATGCTAGATATGAAGACCCCTACTCAGGGGGAATAGGCAATTCCATAAGATATCTTTCTATTGCGCCTAGAGACAATCGTATGAAGATCCGTGGCATTGATAATATGTTCTGTGCAGGCGAAAAATCTGGACTTTTTGTTGGGCATACAGAGGCCATTGTTACAGGCAGCCTTGCTGGGCATAACAGTGTACGATTGATGAAAGGCATGGGACTTTTAGAACTACCTGTCAATTTAGCCTGCGGAGATCTTATCTCCTTTGCAAACGAAAGGATTCAAACAGAAGAAGGGTTAAGAACACGTTATACCTTTGCAGGTGCGGATTATTTCCAACGTATGAAAGACTTAAACTTATATACCACTGATCAATCAATACTAAAGTCAAAAATAGAAAAAATGAATTTATTGAATATATTTGATGAAAGGTTAATTTAGAATATATAATATACGTAGCTAAAGAAAAAGGAGTTGTTTTTGGTGAGACTGCAAAAATATATTGCATTGTCTGGAATCGCCTCAAGGAGAAGGGCAGAGGATCTTATTCGGACTGGTCGTGTAAGGGTAAATGGTGCTGTTGTTTCCGAAATGGGTGTCATCATTGATCCGGGGGTAGATATCATTAACGTTGATAATACGACCCTTCAGATTGAAGATAGAAAAGTCTACATCATGCTAAATAAGCCCGAAGGCTATGTAACCACGGTATCTGATGAGTTTAATCGCCCAACTGTAATTAATTTAGTTCAAGAAATTCAAGAGAGAATCTATCCGGTAGGACGTTTAGATTATGATACTTCAGGATTGTTGCTCATGACCAACGATGGTGACTTAACTTATCAACTTACCCATCCGAAACATGAAATTCCCAAGACCTATATTGCGACGGTAAAAGGACATCTGAATGAAAAAGAAAAAACACGTTTCAGATCTGGAATTGATATAGGTGGATATATTACTGCTTCAGCATATATTGAAGTATTAAAAGAAGATCTTTCATCCTCTACTGTGAAAGTAGTCATTCATGAAGGAAAAAACAGACAAATTCGCAAAATGTTTGACGCCCTTACCCATCCTGTACTCTCTCTTCAGAGAATATCCATTGGCAATTTAACTATTGAGCAGATTCCTAAGGGCAAATGGAGATATTTATCTCCAGAGGAAGTCACATATTTAAAATTACTATAATATATTTGAAAAAGTCTATCAAATTTGATAGACTTTTTCATACCCTCTGAAACGTTATGATTAATATAGTGAAACCTATCGTCTCCACAAATCCATCAATAAATGCTTTCCTATGTAAAAAATGGGTATAATAATAAAAAATGTAAAGGAGAGAACTTATTTGCTAAACATAAGAATTGCACATGCCCAAGATTTACTCCATATTGAAAGTCTTGGAAATAGCTATCACTTTGAAAATGTTAATTTTGAGAACATACTGGAAAATGCCATGATTGCATATGATGGTGATGTTCCATTGGCAGCTGCAGGCTATGAAGCATTTGGTTCCGTTGCAGTTCTCCGTTTCGTCATCGTACATAAGGATCATCAAAGAGAATATCTTGGCGATGGAATCGTAAAGGCATTATTAAATTTAGCTGATAAGAGAGGCATCCAGCTGATGTTAGCATATGCTGAGGATTATGTAGCTTTCTTTAAGAAGGTGGGCTTTGAAGAGTTAAGTGACGTTCAGAAAAATGATTCGACCATACAGCACGTTATCTCAAGTACTCAGCCTCCCCAGAGTAAGCTGTACGCAGCTAGACTACCAGATTTCTTTTTAAAAGCTTGTAGATCGAATAAGTGAGAGTAGTGAGGTAATGGAATGGAACCAAAATTTTTAACAAATGCAACCAGTCTTTCAAAGCATATTGTTTCTCAGATTGTAAAAGCTGGTGATACTGTTGTAGATGCCACCATGGGGAATGGTTATGATACCCTTTATCTGAGGCAATTGGTTGGGCCTAATGGAACAGTATTCGCCTTTGATGTGCAAGAATCAGCCCTGGTAAATACCAAGGAACTGCTTCATGCCCATGGGCTCTTGAATTCTGTGAAGCTCATTCATGCAGGCCATGAGTCTATGGATTTACATGTTCATGGAAATGTAACGGCAATCATGTTCAATCTTGGTTTTTTGCCCAAAGGTGATCATCGCATTGTCACAAAACCCAATACAACCGTCCAGGCAATTGAAAAAGCACTGAACCTTCTCGCCCCTAATGGCATCATTACGATAGCTTTATACTATAGGCATGATGGGGGGCAAGCCGAAAAGGATGCGGTCTTTTGTTTGGTTGAAAACCTTGATCAACGTAAATTTAGCGTGTTAAAGCTTGATTTTATGAACCAAAAAAATTGTCCACCTATTTTGATAGCCATAGAAAAGAGATAATCCTATGATGCTGCCTATAATGTAAAAATAAAATGATATACTGCTTTTTAAATAGACCATTTATTCACTTTGTCTTCATATAAAAATATGCTAGGAGGAATAACATGACGAAGGTAAAAATTACTGAGACTGTTCTGCGAGATGCCCATCAATCTTTAATCGCTACGAGAATGAAAACCGAGGAAATGACGCCAATTCTAGAGACCCTTGACAGAGTAGGTTACCATTCCCTTGAAATGTGGGGAGGGGCTA
>CALECF010000140.1 GCA_937948705.1 uncultured Anaerosolibacter sp.
TGCCACCGAAATACAACTCCTCTTCAAACAGATTTTCTTAAGTTATATATTCGACATATTCAATGAAAATCCTTTTTGTAGTTATCAATTTTAAATACTTTTCTTGACTTTTCTCATAATTGTCACACAATCTGACGTCCCCACGTCTTCCGTAAGGAAGTCCACTGTGTATGTCTTTTGAAGTAGGGCATCTCCTTTGTATTTTTCGTTACTAAGCATTTTCCTTATGCTGCTTTCGTACCACTTGGCTTTACCATTCCAATTTGGCACTTCCTCTTCTTCAAGTTCCCTTGCTATCCGGTTTGGTCCCTTTCCATCAAGATAGTCTTTATAAATTCGTTTTACAATCTTAGCTTCTTTTTCATTTATAACAAGGTTGCCTTCTTCATCTTTATCGTAACCCATAAATTTTGTATGATTAACTGCCACCTTTCCCTGCTCAAATCTTCTTCTTATTCCCCAGGTGGAGTTTTCTGAAATGGATCGGCTCTCGTCTTGTCCCGTATGTGGAAACATATCCTATGTTTCTTTACTGTTTATCCTTGTATACGGTTCATGGCAATCTAAATAAGGGTGATTTTCTTATTACTCTTTTATATATGGTTTTGCATAAAGCTGTTTATGCATATTAAATTTCTTAGCCTGGGTTTTCCAGCTAAAATTACCAATAAAGCTATACAACCATACAGGCATCAATTTACTTGTCATCAAATCAATCGCTTCAGAAGGAATGCCCTCATCATTAGCTATTGCTTCCGTAGCCAGATTTAGAGCTTTGATTATATTTTTCGTCATACCCCCTAATTGTTCAATAGGTTTACCATTTATTACAGAACCGCTACCCATAGTAAGACCTCCCAGCCATGTAAACCCTGTTTTTTCTCCAAATTTTTTGCATATTTTCAGGGCAGTATCACTCTGGATGGCTTCAGGAAATCCTGAGTTCACAATTGCAATTAGACTTTGTTTTTTATCAACTCTATTTTCATTCCTACTATGATCGATAAGCTCAAAGGCTCTTATTAATGGTGATGGTAGACTATCTATATATAAAGGAAAAGAAATTATAAGTATATCCGTATCCTGTACTCTATCAAGGAGTTCATGCTCTTTGTTTTTAAGCATAGAAACGATACTAAGCGTCTCGCATATACATCCCTTTTTATGTAGGCCTTCTAACAAATAATTTCCGAGCGCTTCAGAGGTGCTATTTTTCACTTTTGGGCTTCCTATCAGTAATAAAGCCTTTTTTGCATTTAGCATACGCTCACCTCCAGGACTTTAAATTTCTCTTTTAGCTGATATTTAATATCCTCTTCCAGGCCGGCATTTATAACTCCTCCACTAAAGGAATTATACCAATTTAGAGAATTCCTCTTAATAAGATTATTAAATATCTCCTTCATCTCATTATCATTCTCCGCTGTCATACCCAATACGACTATTTTGGGATAGTTTTCATATCGTTCCTTATGATGTATTTCTCCATTAACTTTTTTGAAAAAAGGGAGAATTAAGGGGATTATCCTGTCTAATGCCTTTTTAAGCTCAGATGAGTACCCGCCATAGACAACGGGGGTAAGCCATATCATAATATCACTTTTAATCATCTTTTCTGCAAGTATCCGACCATAATCATCTATCACACAGATGCCTGGAGTTCTTAGCCAGCATCCAAAACAGCCTATACATGGAGCTATTGTCTTTTCATTAAGTAAAACTGATTCTACCTCATAGGACTCCGCAGTCAGTATCTCTTCCATAAGCTTATTTACCGTTGCCATGGTTTTGTCTTCTTTCAATGAACCATTTAATATTAATGCTTTCATTTTACAACCTCCCACTACATTCAATTTAAATCATTTAGTAATTTTTCATGTGACTATTATTGATAATCTTTCTAGCAAGGATTCGATCTTTTTTATATATAATGCCACCTCCTCACTTCTATTGAAATTCCCAGCATCTAAAATACGCTTCAATGGACCTTAATTACCGATGGTTTTATTGCATGACAAACTTTCTGTAAGATTATTCGTTCGCTACTTATACCAATATATTTTTCCATTATATACTATATATGTTATAATAAAGCATAAAAAATGCAATAATAGGAGGCGATCATATAAATACGCGTATCAACAAAATAATTGGTATTTTTATTATCCTGATATTACTCAATAGCATGCTATTGGGTTGCGTACAAGAAAATAAAGAGCAAGTCAGCAAGGAAACTGGTGCTAGTTTAAAAGAGGTAAATATTCATCAGGAAGATATGCTAGAGCATATCGAAGAGCTCATTTCGGATAAATACAAGGGAAGAATGGTAGGAACTGAGGGAAATCGTTTGGCCGAAGACTATATTGCAGATCATTTTAAAACCCTCGGTTTGAAAGTCCCATCGGGTATGAAAGATTATAAGCAGTATTATAAGCAAAATGTTATTTTGTTGGAGGATAAACCACTCCTTCAAATAGTCGATAAAGGCGGAAATGTAGCTGCTGATTTTGACTATGTGGATGATTTTATCATTCGCAGGCTCTCCAGCCAGACAACAGAAGTCAACATGACCGCTCCTTTGCACCTGTTTGAAAGCGCCGATATGTTTGATAACAAAAACACTGTCCTTAAAGATAAAATCATTCTTATACCTAAAAATCTCAGCTGGATTGTTGGCAATCCTGATTTCCCAGCTGATTTGGCGATTAAATACAATGCCCACGCTGTTATCTGCGAGTTTGACCTATCTGACAACAAACAAGGTTTACAATATCTTAGAGTTACTCCATTACAAGAATCCTGGCAACAATCGGATTATAATCCCTTTCTTTTTGCTGAAAGTAATACTTTTGCTAAATTAGCTGAAGCTGCAAATGCAGATAAGCGCGTCCACTTTCAAAGTCGTTCCACACCTAATACCTATGTGGATGCCGCCAATGTCATAGGCATTATTCCCGGTACAGACCCTGAATTGGAATATAGTTATATTATCATAGGTGCGCATTTTGATCATGTTGGAGACAATATGGATGGCACATATAATGCGGGGGCTTTGGATAATGCTTCAGGACCTGCTGCGATGCTGGAAATTGTCAGAATTATAAAAGAAAATAAGGTTCCACCCAAGAGACCCATCGCATTTATCGGTTTCAACGGAGAATCCAGCGGCTTCAGAGGATCACAACATTTCATCAGTAGACCACCCTTTTCACTGGGTAAAGCTGTAATGATAAATCTGGACATGGTCGGTGCTTCTGCAGATGTGTCGTTGTTACTCGCAAAAGCACCCAATGGCGGTAGTGTTATGAGTGCTCCACGGGATGCCTTGGCTAAATATGCACAAGAACTTGGTATAGATCATAAAAAAGATATCTCAGGTGGAAGTGACCACGTAAGCTTTGCATCGATAGATATACCTTCTGTACTGATATGCCATCCGGATTTTAAAAACGGCTATCACAGCCCTCATGACACAATAGAAGATATTAGTGGAGATAGACTTGAAGAAGTCGTCAGGCTGGTTCTTTACTACATAGAAGACCAGGCATATTAAAGAATAAGGTTCTATGCCCACAGTAAACATAAAGAAAATCAGCGAAGGTTCTTGAATTGAGTTCACGAACCTTCGCTGATTATCTTTATAGGTACTAATTTAGCCTAATGTCTTTCTTTTGCTATAAGATAACTCTTCTGCCTTCACTAGCGGATACATAGGCGGCATAGATAGCTTTAATGGTATCATAGGCGATATCAAAATCGAAAATCGGTTTACGTCCATAGACCACACACTCCACAAAATCCTGTAGCTCACCAATATATCCCCTCACCAGTTCCTCAGATGTGCCCATAAGTGCAAGTGGGGACGGTCCTTTTTTGCTAATCTAACGACTCAATATCCTGATAACTCTTGATTCACTGATACTCCCGAAATTGTCCCATCTCTTACAGTGTTTGATTTGAGTTTTTTCGGAAGTATCTTATCATTTCATTGTGATGTCCTTATTTGAGATGTATTCCCCCATCGAAAAATTCCTTTTCAATCTTTTCCATACTGTATAATATGATAGGGCAAAAATTGGCCTTTTTCTCTTACTTGTCTAGGCAAGCTTAACACCCCTCACTATCAGTTTATTCCACAGTTATATCTCTGCTAACCTAGCAATTAAGAACCTTCCCCACTCGCTTGTACTGTCTCCTTTGAGGATCTTCTTAACTCAAATGCCGGTGTGGCTAACGCAAATGTGATCTATGAAGGCAAGGAGTTGGTCATTCCTTAGAAGTAAAGCTTATGAATTATAGAAAGGTAAGCACATATTTACATTAAATATGGTTGCCTACCTTTCTATTTTTATTACAAGAACATCAGGTTATACTATTTGGCCTTACTTGATCAGGAGATATAGCATATAATCAAATTTCATCTTTATGTTTCCCCTAATATTTTAGTTTATTTAAATCTAGAGGAGGTTTTTAAGCATTGTATGGATATATAATCAAGGAGACAACCGAAACTTCCCTACGTCTTTAGTATACATTGGATTTCCTGTTCTTTTATACATTCGATCACTTCATTTGGACTAGGATCATATCCCACTAGATCTCCTAGACAATAAATATCCTTTGATGGAATATCTTTTCTTCAATATCCTTCAGTACAGCCTTTAGAGCTTCTATATTTCCGTGTATATCGGAAATGAATGCTAGTTTTCATCCCATTTCAAACCACTCCATATTTAGTATGATAAGCCCAAGATACCCCTAGGCCTATTTATTATATACCTATTTACATTGTACTTCTTCACTATTTTGGGGATATCAATGCTTCCTTATTGACTTTTAACATAATCTTTACTTTTTCATCGAATGGATTCAAAAATACTGTTTTATGATTAAAATATAAATGGAAAGGGGGCTAAGTATGAATATTGCTATTGTTACTGCTTCAATAGGTCATGGTCATAATTCTGTGGCTTTAGCGTTACAGGAAACACTCCATGACGATGGATATCATAAAACACAAATATTTGATATATT
>CALECF010000141.1 GCA_937948705.1 uncultured Anaerosolibacter sp.
TTGTTTACAGCGGTGTTACCATGATTAGCAAAAAGAACTCTAATCTCTTTCTTGAAAACGCTGTAGGAGGAATCTTAGCTTCTCTTTTAGCCATTTTAGCCATTAATATAAATCTGGGTACAAATCTAGATAAAATAATTATCAGTTCTATTATGATTCTTCTGCCCGGAGTATCTATCACAAATGCAGTAAGGGACTCTATTTCTGGGGACTTGATATCGGGTCTTTCTAGAGCAGCAGAAGCTGTTATTATTGCCATATCTATTGCTGTAGGCGTTGGTATCATCATTCATTTATGGTTTTACGGAATAGGGGTGAATTCTCTGTGATTCAACAGTTACTCTTTGCTGCATTATCTATTATCGGCTTTAGTGTCCTATTCAATATTCCCAAAAATGCTATTTATAAAACTGCCTTTTCCGGAGCTCTTGGATGGATTACCTATGTCTACTTTAGTAATCATTTGGGCCAATCTACGATGATGGCATCTTTTGTGGGTGCTGCTATCGTCGCGCTATTTAGTGAAATATTTGCAAGACGATTTAAGGAAGCCGTAACTGTATTTGTGATTCCTGGCATCCTTCCTTTGGTTCCGGGTTCTGGTATGTATTATACAATGTTGGCTATTATCGAAAAAGATTTTAATAGGGCCGCTCTTGTTGGCAGTGAAACACTATTTATTGCAGGCAGCATTGCTGCTGCTATTTTCATCGTATCTTCCGTCACACGATTGTTTTTCATAAAAAAAATATAATGTTTGTTAAATCCAAACTGCAAGGGCTATAAGTTTACATAATATTATTATGTAAACTTATAGCCCTTCTCCATTTTACTTTACTGTCTATTCATGATTTTTGTTATTTCTGGAATATATTTTACATTAGCTCTAAATTTCTTTTCAAATAAACGAATAGTCATAAAGGATAAAGCCATGAGTATAAAACCAATCCCTGCGGAATAGACTTCCACATTGCCTATAAACCCCATCCTCGTTAGTAGATAACCACCGCCTCCAACACCTACAATCAGGAGAAAAAGCGGGATAACATAAATGATAAATGCTGCACCCAATACATCTTGGGTTTCCATGTTTACCTCTACGATGTCTCCAATTTCTGCGCCTACTTCATTGATTGCTGCAATCGGTAAAGTCATGTTCTCTTTTCCATGTTGGCACGCACCACAGTCTCCACAAGCAGCATGCTTTGTCATAAGTATTCTCGCCTTATTCCCATCTAAGATTTCAGATACTTTTCCAACCTGATTCATTTTTATCACCTCTATTATCAACATTGCCATCATAAAAAATTGATACATTTTAATTATACCATATCCACGCAATGGGTAACCAGTATTACAAGAAAAAGACTCCCTTATGAGAGCCCCTTCTAGCTTACTTTACATAGACTACAATTTTTACAGTTATCTAGCTTTGTTGCCAAGTCACTACAGGCTCTTTTCGAAAAAACACAAGGTATATTCATCGTCTTTGACTGGTTTTTAATGATCTCACTCAAATTATGCTCGATATAATCGACCAATACAATGACCATGTCAATATTTGTGGGAATAGATTTTTTCCGCATTCCTTTTTTTCTACCGGGCCAGTGTATGTATTCCTGAATTCCTCTTTCCGTTAATACATCCGGTATGTTCCCTAATTTATCTCCACCTACAATTAATGCTGTCATAATGCCCACTCCTTTAATTGATATTGATTATCATTATTATATAATAGATTGACTTTTTTGTCAAATTAAAATAGAGTGCCTAGGCACTCTATTTTAATTTGTCTTCATTATTCTTCCAAGGAAACTCTAATGTGCAATTCTTTTAATTGTTTTTCCTCTACGACTGTAGGATCCTCCGTCATAGGGGAAGACGCATTTTGTGTTTTCGGGAAAGCAATAACCTCACGAATGCTATCATTGCCAGTCAACAGCATTACAAAACGGTCTAATCCATAGGCGATGCCACCATGGGGTGGCGTGCCATATTTAAAGGCTTCTAAAAGGAATCCAAATTTATCCCATGCTTCCTCTTCACTAAAGCCTAGTGCTTTAAACATTCTCTGCTGTAGGTCACTACGGTGAATTCTAATACTACCGCCTCCGATTTCAATACCATTTAGCACGATATCATAAGCTTTGGCTCTAGCCTTATCTGGATTCGTTTCCAGCAATTCAACATCTTCATCCATGGGTGATGTAAATGGATGATGCTTTGCTACATATCTGTTTTCTTCTTCGTCGTACTCAAATAAAGGGACTTCAGTAACCCATAGAAGCTTATACTCATTTTTATTCAATAATTTTAACTGTTTCGCAACCTCCACGCGGATATGACCTAGAGAATCAAAAACGATACTTGATTTATCAGCTACAAAAAGTATTAAATCACCTTCTTTTGCCTCGTATCTTTCTAGAATCATTTTCATTTCCGCTTCTGTAAGGAATTTAGCAATTGGGGATTGAATTCCCTCCTTGGTTAATTTTATCCATGCTAAGCCTTTTGCACCATAGATCTTTGCATAATCCTCGAGCTTTGTGATATCTTTTCTGCTAAATTGTTCACCATATCCATTGATGTTAATGCCCCGCACATCACCCCCATTGGCAATTGCGTCCTGAAACACCTTAAAACTACAATCTTTAGCAATATCATTGATGGATTTTAACTCGAAGCCAAATCTTAAATCTGGCTTATCTGAACCATAACGCTCCATTGCTTCAGCATA
>CALECF010000142.1 GCA_937948705.1 uncultured Anaerosolibacter sp.
AAGCCATCCCAACTATGATCGACTTCCCATAACAACCTTTCAGACTTATAAAAATGATTTAAGGATCGGACATATTGATGGAGCTTATGGTGCATCTCGTATTCCAATAGAAACCAGTCTAAACCTTGATCATCATTCCATTCAATGAATTGTCCGAACTCGCCCCCCATGAAGAGAAGTTTTTTACCTGGGTGAGCCATCATATAGCCATAGAAGGCACGTAGATTGGCGAACTTCTGCCAGTAATCTCCAGGCATTTTATTCAGTAGGGATTTCTTCCCGTGAACAACTTCATCATGGGAAAGAGGTAGAACAAAGTTTTCTGAAAAAGCGTACACCAGAGAGAAGGTAAGCAACTCATGATAACATTTACGATGAATAGGATCCATCTCCATATAACGAAGCATGTCATTCATCCAGCCCATGTTCCATTTATAGCTATAACCTAGCCCACTCAGATAGGTAGGCTTTGTTACGAGGGGCCATGCTGTAGATTCTTCGGCAATCATCAGTGCATGGGGACATTCACGGTGTACCATTTCATTCAAACGTTTCATGAACGCAATGGCTTCTAAATTTTCCCTACCCCCATAACAATTAGGCGTCCATTGACCAGGTGCTTTTTCGTAATCCAAATATAGCATGAAGGCAACGGCATCCACCCGCAAGCCATCTAAGTGATACATATTCAGCCAAAAGAGTGCGTTTGAAATGAGAAAAGACCATACTTCGGACTTTGTAAAATCGAAATTTCGTGTACCCCATTGATGATTCATCCCTCGCTGGGGATCTCGATATTCGTATAGGGGTGTGCCATCAAAATTAGCAAGTCCATGGGCATCAGAACAGAAATGACCAGGAACCCAGTCAAGAATAACGCCAATCCCTCGCTGATGACAGGTGTCAACAAAATACATAAAGTCCTCTGGGGTTCCATAGCGACTGGTTACAGCAAAATATCCTGTGGATTGATAGCCCCAAGAACCGTCAAAGGGATGCTCCGTGACAGGTAGTAATTCAATATGGGTATAACCCATTTCGATAACATAGCTGAGCAGTACCTCTGCCAATTCTCTATAGGTATAAAAGTCCCCATTATCTTTTCGTTTCCAAGAGCCGAGATGTACCTCGTAGATGTTTATTGGCACACTGTTATCAACCTGTTGCCCCCGTAGATGTAACCACTCTGCATCACGCCATTCATATTTTTGAAGGTTAAACGTTTTGGAAGCTGTTCCAGGTCTATATTCCCCAAAGAAACCATAGGGATCTGCTTTATGCAGAATCTCACCATGATAGGTATGAATTTCATATTTGTACAAGGCCTGTTCATGTAAGTCAGGGAGGAACAAAGACCAAATACCTGCTGGGTCTACCAGAGACAATGGATGATGATTTCCCTGCCAACCATTAAAGTCTCCAATCAGGTTGACTGCCGCAGCATGGGGAGCCCAGAGGGTAAACTGCGTGCCTGTTACACCATTCTTCATGCTAGGATGGGCGCCGAAGAGATCATAGCTATGAAAATGCTGTCCCTCTTGAAAGAGCTTAATGCTCTCAGAATCTAGTGATAATTCCTTCATTGGTTTGGGTGCCACCTTTCTCATAGGCTAAATTAGACAAACTTATTAATGTATATGTTAGGGTTGAGTAGAAATGACTAAATCCCTATTTTTAACACACAAGGATATATATATGATCCAATGTACTAATCTAGTACTCATAAAACTTATTCAGGTGAAATATTTTTTTTGATTCTATAAAAATAGATGCTCTTTCAGATATATTTTTCAATAATTATGAAAAATGCACCCAAAATGGATAAAATGTTAGCGACCAAACCGAACATTCCAAACGAAAAGGGTGCTTACTTTTATAGTACCCTAAATTACCCTTTGGAAACGTTAGATTTGCAATTTTTAATATTTGTAGATAAATATTAATATTAAATCATATATTTCTCAAGGGAACGGCCAAAACGACACAGGTATTTGTACTTCATGGCTCGTTATAAGCAAGAATATGAAATGAAGAAATTGAATGGATTGTTTATGTTTTTGTCCATAATGTATACATTAGAAGGGAGAGGGGGAATAGGCATGGAAGGATTTACTGGAGGGTATAACATAATCGTTGTGGTCTTGGTTGTAGGGGGATTGTTATTTGCCCAGTATAAAAGGATACATGACTTTGAATATAAAACCATGGGGTTTTCAAAAACGACACTTCGAATGAAAATAATAAGCGCGATGATGATAGGGGGAGTGGGAGGCATCGTAGGAACCATAGCCATCCTTCTATTAGGGGTGACGGTGAAGCAAGGAGATTTCATTTACCTACTGCCAATGGCATTGTTGCTTATGTTGATCAATGTTCGTTATTTATGCTTTGCCTATGGAGGTGGACTGTTGGCTCTATCAAGCCTTTTATTAGATTTTCCCCAAATCAATATACCCAACCTTATGACAATCGTGGGAATTCTTCATTTGGTAGAAAGCGTATTGATATGGTTAGACGGACATGAGAATGCCGTACCAATTTTCATGGAGGACGAAAAATATGGGATTGTGGGTGGATTTATACTGCAGCGATTTTGGCCGATTCCATTTGTCGTATGGTTGGTAATGATGGGTGCCTTGGAAAGTGAAAGCCTACCATTTCAGATGTCTATGGTTGTGGCAGCCTTAGGATATAGTGATATTGCGGTATCCACCACACCCCACAAAAGGTCGAAAATCTCTGCTGCAAGGCTCTTCGTTTACAGTATAATACTGATTCTATTTTCGATGATGGCCAAGGAATATAATATATTGCAATGGGTTGTTGTGTTTTTTGCTCCACTAGGCCATGAAGCGCTGGTATTGTGGGGAAAAAGGGATGAAAAAAGAAGTGTACCATTATTCAGGCATCATGGTCGAGGGGTCACTGTATTAGATGTGAAAAAAGACGGCTATGGAAATAAAATAGGGCTAAAGCCGGGAACTGTAATCCTGAGAATAAACAATCATTCAATAGATAACAAGCAAGATATCTACAAGATTCTAAATGAATTGCCCCAAAAATTATGGATGGATATTACTGATGAAGCAGGGGGTCACAAAACCATTGAATACAGGAACAGCCAGGCAGGGATTGATAGCCTGGGGGTGATTATTATACCAAAGGCATCAACGGTTATTTTTCAACCCAATCTTGATTTGAGTCCGATGAAGAAATGGATGGCAAGAATAAAGAGTTAACAATCTATACACGATGTTTACTTGAGATGAGAAGGGATTAGCAGTAATTTGTAGAATAATGTAGAAAGGGTATTGAACTATACAATGCATTCATGGAGGGATATCTTTGAACAATCAATTTGAAGTAGAATTTTCAAAAAAAGCAAATTTCTATGTTCTCATGGTAAATTGGATGATTGTAGTCCTACTGAGCCTGGGCTATGGCATGGAATACTTAAAAGGCGTAAGGTCAATTCAGTATGTATTAAGTTTGGTCTCCTTAGGTGCTATTTCTGTGGTGATTGGAAATTTCATATATTTTAGGAACCGGGAGAGCCGATGGATACGCCTGGTGAGCTTTGTTGGCTTCTATAGCATGTATGGTGTAGCAATGCTGACAGGACGTACACCTGTTATATTTGTTTTTATATTTCCTCTCTTGGCAGTATTCGCCCTTTATTTTGATAGAAAGTTTATCTATATCGTATCCGCCCTCGTACTATTGATGAATTTAGTCTATGTAGGAATTAAAATAAGAGGAGGAATGACCGATAGCTTTGACACATCTGTCTTTACAGTTCAGATTCTTGTAATCATCATGTATCTAATTGCAGCGAGTGTAGCTATATCTATGTCAAGTAAGCTCAAAGAAGATCTTGAAGAGAAAATGATGCATGTGGAAAAATCTCAGGAAGAACAAAAAGAAATGATGAATGATATTCTACAAATAGCAGAGATTTTAGATAAGAACTGCCAGATGGTTTATGATAATGTAGCTCAGATCGCCATGTCATCTGAAGGGGTTACGGCTGCCGTTAATGAAATTTCATCAGGCACCACGAACACAGCAGAAAGTATACAGAACCAATCGGTATTTGCCCATGAAATCCAGCAGAAAATTCAAGATACCCATCTCATAGCCAATGAAATGGAAAAAGCGTCCACAGAAACGGAGCAGGTGGTTGAACGGGGTATGGATGTGATTAAAGCCCTCAGTGCGAAAAGTGAACTCGTTCAGATTAGCAATGAAAAAGTCTATGAAATGATGCAAGGACTAAGGGATATGTCTCAAGACATCGAGAATATCACAGGTGCTATCACAAATATCGCGGAGCAGACCAATCTATTGGCTTTAAATGCAGCCATAGAAGCTGCCCGTGTGGGAGAGGCTGGAAAGGGCTTTGCTGTAGTAGCCAACGAAGTTAGAACCCTGGCTGAACAGAGCAAGGGAGCAGCCCAAAACATTTCTGAGATTATTCGACGATTACAGGACGAAACAAGAAAATCCGTTGAAGCTGTGGTGAAGCTTAGGGAAGTGGATGGAGAACAAAGTCAACTGATCATGGAAACAGAGAAGATCTTTGTGGATGTAAATCAGAACACAATGGATGTTAGAAATCGAATTGGTGCAGTAGGCTATAAAGTTAATGAAATACTTCATGCCAATGAAAAAATTGTTGAAGCAATCGGGGATATATCTGCTGTTTCAGAAGAGACGATGGCCACGGCCCAAGAAGCCACGGCCATGTCCCAAGAGCACATAGAACAGGCTCGATTGGCGCAAAAACTGGTTTCTGAACTAATCCATACTTCTCAAAATATGAAGAAATATATATAACAGTAAAGACCAGCCTAGGCTGGTCTTTAAATGGTTTTTTGATGTAATTTATGTTTGTACATCCGAAGGTCCGCAGTTCTGAATAGTTCTTTGCCATCTGCTGCCTCATCTGGAAAAGAAGCGATCCCATAACTGAAGGTAACAGGTAGTTGCTTGTCTTCAAAAGAAAGAGTTGTTTCCTTTAAAAGGGAAGTAATTTGCTGAAGTTTTTCGTGACTGCTTTCAGCCACTGTATTTAAAAATATGATGACAAATTCATCTCCACCGTATCTTCCAATGATATCGGATTCCCGTATGTTTTCCCTAAGTACCGATGCGAAGGTTTTTAAAGCCAAGTCACCAGCTTGATGACCGTACATATCATTGATGATCTTTAAATCATTTAAATCAATTACACAAAAGCAGAAATTTTCATCATAGCGCTTTGCCCGTTTATAAATACTCTCAAAAAGCTCATCAAAATAATGTCGGTTATATACCTTTGTCAACCCATCATATCTGGAAAGAAATAAAGTTCTTTCTAACAATTGTACATTTTTGATGGCGATGCTTAACTGATTTGCCAAATACTCTATGATGGCAGTGTCTCTCATACTAAAAGCATCCTCATACTGACTGTTGTCCACATTGATCATACCATAGAGCTTGTTATCAATTAGAATCGGGGCAGAAATGGTAGCCTTAAGGGACAGTGCATCGGCATCCTCAAACCTACTAAAGGTTTCTTTTTTTAAGAATTTTTGATTGAATTTCAGCGGATCCACTATAATGCATGGCTTAGAGTAATTTCCTTGGGTATGCTGATATAGGAAGGTTTCCTCTACAAGCATCCTTATTCTTGAGAGTCCTTTTAAATCATAGCCTACGGCAGCCTTAAACTCTAGGCGATTGGTATCATTGAGAATAAGAATACTGCCAGCATCAGCATTATCAATAAGTTGAACAGCCTTCTTGATGACAGTGTTTAAAAACTCATCAAAGTCCTTGATATCTACGATAGAATTACTGACCTCTAACATGGCTTCCTTTAATGAATTGTTCTTCTCAAGCTCTTCATTTAAATATGTAATATTAGAAATGGTTGCAGTCTGCTTTTCAACGATTTTGTAATGATGGTTTACCAGACTGATATGGGCAAG
>CALECF010000143.1 GCA_937948705.1 uncultured Anaerosolibacter sp.
TTAAAACTTTCTTGCGATGCTCCCTGTCACCGGGTAGGAATAGTCCACCCCATCACAGGACTTCACCACAGCAATAATTGGGAAAATCAGCGCGCCGCCTAACAGTACCAACAAAAGAGGAATGCCTATCAGTAGGATTGATAGGATGCCGAATACTACAGTTAGAACCCCTACAGCAATTTGAAATACCAAAGCTTCCTTTGCCTGATTCTTTATGAAGGTATCACTGGTTAATATCAGCACTACCAGTGGTGACAATATGGGTAAAGCCACCATCCACCCAAGATGGGCAATGGCACATAGTAATTTTTGTTCTGTGGTCATCATCATCTTTCTCCCCTTTCGAACTTAATCTTTTCCTTCTATCTATTATTACGGATAATTCCTTAAATTGTCTACTCTCTTTGTATGGAAAATTCAGCCATAGTTTTTATCAAACTAGAACGCCACAGGGACCGTATGGGATTATGATAAGAAAACTATTCAGAAATTTCCATGTACTTTATGGTAAAGCGTTTAGGGTTATGATATTCTATTTAGGGAGTCTAAATATTTGCTTTTCTTCATATGAATGACTATAATCATGGTTCAAAAAGGGTGTTATCTATGTATAAAATATTAGAGAAAAAAGAACAGCTTCTTGCTGTACTATTTGCCAATACTGTCCGTAGAGACGTGATTATCATCGCATGGCCAGTTTTGGCCGAGCTGCTATTAGGATCTTTATTCGGAATGATTGATATGATGATGCTCGGTAGAATCAATGATCCCGCCATAGCTGCAGCTTCAGTAGCCGCCGTGGGAATCACCAATCAGCCGGTTTTTATTGGCCTCTCTCTCATTCAAGCCCTGAGTGTAGGGGGAACGGCCATGGTAGCTCGATATCTTGGGGCGAAGCAGCAAGAACGGGTTGAAGAGACAGTAAAGCATATCATTATTCTTAACCAATTGCTTCTGGCACTACCCCTTTCCCTGTTAGCCATCATTTTTACAGAGCCTATCATGACCTTTGTAGGTGCAAAAGCCGATACCTTGGCCATTGGAACAAGTTATTTCAGAATCATCATGGTTGGATTCATATTTCAAGGTTTTACCTTTGCCTTATCAGCAGCCCTTCGTGGCGCAGGAGATACGAAACTCCCCATGAAGGTCAATCTACGGGTGAATTTTCTAAATGTCCTCGGGAATGCCATATTGATTTATGGCTTGTTCGGCTTTCCTAAGCTAGGTGTAACAGGCGCCGCCATCTCTACGGCAGTTTCCCATGTGCTAGCAAGCATTATTCTTTTTAGATATATCCTAAATGGCAAGAGCATCATTAAGATCAACCTCAAACATGCTTTTCGATTCAACAAAGATATCATATATAACCTCATAAAAATAGGTGTTCCTGCATCTTTAGAGCAAATGGCATTAAGAATTGGTATTTTCTTCTTTGTAAAGGTGGTTGCTGACCTTGGGACAGTTACCTTTGCTGCCCATCAAATCTGTCTAAGTATCCTAGGCCTTTCTTTCCAGCCAGGTCAGGCCTTTGGCATCGCGGCCTCTTCCCTTGTGGGCAGAAGCTTGGGTGCCCAGGAACCTAACAAAGCCCAGGAGTATGCTCGAGAAACTAGAAAAATTGGTTCCATCATTTCTTCCTTTATGGCCTTCATTTTCTTTGTATTTGGTCCCCAAATCGTCGGTCTATATACAAAGAGTCCAGGAATTATAAGGAGTGCATCCATGGCATTGAAAATCATTGCCCTCGTGCAGCCTTTTCAATCCTCTCAATTTATCCTAGCCGGTGGACTTCGTGGCGCTGGGGATACAGTATTTCCCCTCTTTTCTACCTTCATTGGTGTATTAGGAATTCGTGTGGTACTGTCTTATATATTGGTCACCATCATGGGTTATGGCCTTGTTGGCGCCTGGATGGCTGTCTTTGCTGACCAATTGGTTCGCTGGGTTCTTGTGTATTTCCGTTTTCAGTCAGGAAAATGGAAATACGTCACGATACGTTAATCTCATACTAGTTACTTTTTTACGATTCCATAGGCCTTATATAGGAATAATACCTTATTTTATCTTTATTGGGTGTTCCCTTATTGAAAAAAATCAGTAATCATATACAATAATACTATGCCCCAGTCCCCCTGACTTCATTGTACTATTAGATTGTTTAAGGAAGGTTATAGAAAAATGGATAAAATCAGTATATTAAAAATGATTTATGAGCAAGAGTCCGCTGTCAATCAGATGGACGTTCAAAACATATCCTTGGAAGATCTCATCCAAAGTGACCGTAAGCTGAAGAAGGTGCTTTCAGATTTGGAAAGTGAACAATTGGTTCAATATATAGATTCTAAAATCCAGCTTACCCATATGGGTAAATATTTAGCCAAAACATTATAGATCAAACAACGCATCAAATAAACAAGGCTTTCTATCATTTGCATAGAAAGCCTTGTCAGCTGTTATAGGAATGGATTACATTGTATCTATATTCGGTTTTTGTAAGCTTTTTCTGTGTTTTTTTGATGTGCAATTCCTCCAAACTATACTTCATATCTTGTCATTGCAACTTCGTATTCGACTTCCCTTTTTCCTACTACTTTTTCCCACAGATACGCATCTGGGATCATTACCATTCCTATAACAATCTATATCAACCCCCTAAATGAGGAGTATTGATGAGTTTATTCGAATTCTCCCACTTCTTCAGGCATTTTCATTTCAGTGATTTCTACTTTTCCTAAGGTCGTGGATATCTCCACTTCTTCCCTGGTCCCATCGATCTCATAAGCAATCCGTAAATGCCTGCTATCAATCATGGACAACTCAAGATGATCAATTTGCTCTCGTCTCATGAAATCTTCTCGAATGCGATCCCTTAAACTTTTTACCATGAATACATCAAATCCAGATAAATTATCTAAATCCCTAGATATAAAGTCTCTTAATCGCTCATTGATTGTTAGGATATGTCTAAGGGTCATATCTCTCCGAAAATTTTCAAGGGTAACAAATATTATCATTGTAATAAATCCTGCAATAACCATTGAACTTACCATATCCTACCCCACCTTTATTTTGATTTTCTTATTTAAAATTTTACCCAAAAAAACCACATAAAAGCAATATATCGTAAAAAAATTTAGAAAATTTTATTTATTTATTTTGAAATCTAAAAATACAACTAAAAAAAACTCGTTTTTTGTGTACTTCGTTGGTAATCTAGAATATGATAGAATATACTATACATACCACATCTTTCTTAGGAGGTCTCTATGGGTACAGTCGCCGCTTTTTTTGATATTGATGGAACCCTCTATCGTGATTCCCTCATGGTTGAGCATTTCAAAAAGCTTCTCAAATATGAAGTCATTGATGCGGCCTTATGGCATGATCATGCAAAACATACTTATGAAGACTGGGATAGACGCCAGGGCAACTACGATGACTATCTTTTAGAATTGGCCCAAATCTATATTGATTCCATGAAGGGCCTAAATAAACACAACATAGACTTTATATCGGATCAAGTTATCAATTTGAAGGGAGACAGAGTCTATCGATATACTCGGGCTAGAATCGCCTGGCACAAATGTCATGGCCATAAAGTAATCTTCATCTCTGGAAGCCCCTCTTTCCTAGTGGAAAAAATGGCAAAGAAATATGACATAACTGATTTTAGAGGCACAGAATACCTCCTTGATGCCCAGGATAATTACACGGGTGAAATCGTACAAATGTGGGATTCCGAAAACAAACATAATGCTATCATGGACTTTGTTGACCGATATCAAATTGATTTATCCAAAAGTTATTCCTATGGTGACACCAATGGTGATCTTGCCATGTTGAAGTTGGTAGGCCACCCCATTACTATCAATCCCACCAAGGAGCTCATTCAAAACATCCAACTGGATCCAGAGCTTAGAAACAAAATTACCCTCATTGTTGAGCGGAAGGATGTCATTTATAAGCTAAATGCAGATATTGAAGTTCTATAGGGAGTTTACCAGGGCGCTATGCTTCTAGTATGGTACCTTCCCTAAGCTTGTCAAAAGTCCAAGAATTACTTAGTCAATCAAAAATAATGCCATGGGATCAAAATATCCCATGGCATTATTGTGTAGCTGTCTCTACGATACTGATCTGTTGATCTGTTGCGTTTAACTCTGCTTTTACTCCTAAGGGAATGGTCAGCTTATACTTTCCATGACCGCATTTTAATCCCATGATCGTGGGTTTATTCAGGGGCGAAACTAAATCATGAATAACCTCCTCCAAAGTTAAGCTGTCTTCTGGGTTTTCTGGTTCAGCATCTATAAATTCCCCCAAAATGATTCCCGCTGCATCCTGGAGTTTTCCAGCCAATCTTAATTGATTTAGCATCCGATCTATACGGTAAACACTTTCATCAATATCTTCAAGAAAGAGTAACTTTCCCCTTGTGTCCAATTCATAGGGCGTTCCCATGGTAGAGGCAATCAAGGCAAGATTCCCTCCCACAATTTCTCCATATGCCCGCCCTTCTACGATGGTTTTCATATCTTTATCCTCTTCAGGGTTTTTTAACTTCCCTAATGGCTTCTCCCAAGAGATTGCTCTTATAAATGCTTCCTTGGTATATCCAGGAAAGTCCTCAGCAATCATATCAGAGGTCACCATGGGTCCATGAAAAGTCACTAGCTTTGCTTCTTGTAAAAAGGCGATGTGCAGTGCCGTAATGTCACTATAGCCTACAAACACCTTTGGATTTTTTGCAATCAATTCGTAATCAATGCGATCTAACAGTCTGCCCGATCCGTCTCCACCTCGCATACAAATAATCCCTTGAATCTCTTTGCTCTGAAACATATGATGAATATCCCTTAGTCGAATGGCATCCTCCCCAGCCAGATATCCCCTTTTGTGAAATACCGATTCTCCCAGTACAACACGAAAGCCCATATCTTGAAGGATTTGAACACCTCTATCTAATACGATCCTAGCTGATGGCCCTCCTGGTGCGATGATACCAATGGTATCTCCTATCTTTAGTGGTTTTGGCTTTAATTTCATCCTTGTTCCTCCTGTTTCATGACGAGCTATACTTTCGAACAAAAAGACTATTTTTATCAATATATGTGACAGTTTTTTAAAATGTGACTAGAAATTTTTCTAAATACATCCTACCCTTCTCATCGAACACTTTTCATCTCTAGTGAATATGATAGTAGAAGACATATCTATTTCCATTACTTCATCATCACAGGTTCGCTGGAAAGGGGACGGCTTATCATGTATTTTATTCGTAATAAAATTGCTGACCGCTTAGGCGGTAAGGATTTCGATACATCTAAAAAAAGCTATAAGTTTATGAAAATAAAAAAAGCTAAGGCAGAAGCCATGATTAAACATCCAGAAATTCCTATCATAGATCTTGGTGTTGGTGAACCTGACTTACCCGCAGATCCTGGGGTGGTGCATACCCTAGCTGTTGAGGCAGGTAAGCGAGAAAATCGTTGGTATGCAGACAATGGCATCCCTAGCTTTCAAGAAGCATCTGCCAGGTATTTACAGCAGATCTATCAGGTAAATAACATTGATCCCACCATGGAACTCCTCCATGGTGTTGGTGCAAAGTCCATTTTGGCAATGCTTCCCCTATGCTTTATCAATCCAGGGGATATTACCCTGACCACAGTCCCTGGATACCCTGTCATTGGGACCAATACGAAACATCTAGGGGGCGAAGTTTATAATCTACCCCTGTATCAAGAAAACAATTTCTATCCTGATTTTTCACATATCCCTGACCATATCTTAGGAAGGGCGAAGCTTCTATATCTTAACTATCCCAATAATCCCACAGGCCAAGTAGCCACAAGAGAATTTTATGAGCAAGTGGTGGATTTTGCCTACAAGAATGATATCATCGTCATTTCCGATGCTTCCTATGGCGCCATCACCTTTGATGATTACCAACCTCTAAGCTTTCTATCGGTAGATGGGGCAAAGGAGGTAGGTGCCGAAGTTCATTCGCTGTCCAAGGCCTTCAACATGACCGGCTGGCGTATTGCTTTTATCGCAGGCAATGCCAAGATCATTGAAGCCTATGGCAATGTAAAGAACAACGCAGATTCTGGTCAATTTATAGCAATTCAGAAAGCAGCCATCACGGCCCTAGCCCATCCAGAGATTACCCAAGTTACTTGTGATCGTTACTCTAGAAGACATAACTTGCTAATAAAGGCTTTGCGGGAAGTAGGCTTTGATGCAAAAAAACCAAAAGGAACCTTCTACTGCTATGTACCCATTCCAAAGGGTACAAAATCTGGAGTTGTCTTTCAAAATGCAGAAGAGGTCTCTGAATACTTGATAAAAGAAGCCCACATCTCCACCGTTCCTTGGGATGATGCCGGTTCGTTTCTGAGATTGTCAGTTACCTTCGAAGCCAAGGACTACGAGGAAGAAAAAAAGATCATTGACGAACTTAAAGCTAGGCTCCTCAAGCTTGAGTTAGTATTCTAAGATAAAAGAAGACTCATGTCCACAATTAGACTGGAAGGATAACCCTGCCCCTAGAAATACTGTGTCCATAGTAGGGGGCGGGGTTTTCCCGCCCGCATATAATGCACCCTTTATTATTCCAGTCGGAACGCCGAGGCATCATGCCTACACAACTCCAGATTCTGTAATGCTGAATGTACCCTCATCACAATTGATTTCAGCTGAGGCACCATAGGGCAATACAATCATCGGTGCGGTGTGGCCAAAATTCATGTTATACAAAATGGGTAACTCCTGCAGCTTGAGTTCATCTCTGACAATTTTTAAGATTACTTCTTTATATTTTTCATAATAAAGATTGTCATAGGGCTTCGCAAAAATGATACCACTAATTTTCTGCAATATCCCTTGTGAACCATAATTTCTAAGCCAGTACTCTACGTACTCGGGACTTGGCTTATCTTCTGAGGTTTGAAAAAATAAGATCTTCCCTTGCCATTCACCAGGAGAGGGCCAAACTCTTCTGTCAATCGCCTTTTCCCAACTTCATACCGCCATAGAATATCCCTGTCTCCAGCACCACCCCAAGATAAACTGACCGCTGCGACTCTATCCCCACGATTTAGCCTTTTAGGCTTTATTAAGACCATTCTCCCTACCTCCTAAATAGATGTGTGGATGCATTCCAATAAGAATCTTACCCTAAGCTTCCCTATCACCTATCTATCGTTATATTTTCCATCTATAATTGTATCTTCAACAGCCTTGTTTGGCTAACAAAACCTGCCTTTTCAAGGGTTTTCTTTGAGTTATGATTATAGTACCAACAGCCAGCAATAGGCGTAATTCCTTCTCTATAACATAATTCCTTTAATGCGATCAGCATGTTGGTGCCAATCCCCCGTTGTCTGCCTTCAGCAATGGTAAACATTCCTATACTGGCCACATCATCATAGAGCTTGCTTTTTTCAATGATACCGAAGGCTACAACCTTTCCCTCTATTTCCCCGATGTATAGTTCTCTATCCATGATTTGTTTATCAATATCATCAAAAAAATCCCCCGACTTCTCTCTAATGAAATCAATATCCCGTTCCGTTGCTTGTCGAAACGAAAAATCAGATATTTTTATATGACTCATCTCTCTTTTGGAATCTTTGAAAAAGTATGCTTGGAGATCCACTTTTTTTGCACAATCTAAAACATGGGATAAGAAAAACTCATCATTGGTGGGAACAAATCCATGCTGGATTTCTTCACTTCGTCTAATCCTATGGAAAGCATCTTGTCCATGCTGACGATGGTGGTTGTTTATAAAAAACTGTGTTAACAAGTTCTTATTGAATATAGAAAAATACCCAATCCCTTCCCCATCCTTTATGATTAGATAATGCTGGGATTTTAAAATATGGCTTTCTAAATATGAATCAAACCAACTTATATCATGACTTTTAATATTTTCTAACAGCATCGTCTTCATATCGGATAATTCAACTGCTTTTACCTTTATGCCCATATCGTTTTTTCTCCCCAATCATTGTGAATTTAGAAATAACAGTACATTACTTGGCAGACACATACCCCGTCTTCTCCACAAGGCTCTGACCTTCATCAGATAAGATCCAATCAATAAATGTACCCACATTTTCCTTGGTGTTGGACTCCAGGGTCACAGCATATACTGGGACAGTAAAAGAATATTCTTTCCTTCGTACAGTTTCAGGGGTAGGCTTCACTCCATCAATGGAGATGTATTTGATTTGATTGTTTTTTATCATTGTTGATGAGTAATACATAAACGAATAGCCGATTGCGTTTTTTGCATTTCTATAGTTTGAAACCTGGCTGATGACCTCTCCCATGCCGCCAGCAAAGGTTTCCTTTGTGGGTGGCATCATATCGATGTCCTTCATCACCTTGTTTTCCATGATGGTCTGACTTCCTGAGTTTTCAGGACGCTGATAGGGCAATATCCTTTTATTCTCTCCCCCCACTTCTTTCCAGTTGGTGATCTTACCTGCATAGATGTCTTGTATCTCCTTAATAGAAAGATTCTCCACTGGGTTTTTTATATTTGTGAAAAATACAAAGGCTTCACTCCCGATGGGTGTCAGTACGAAATTGTCACCCTTTTCTTTGATCATCTCGACTTGGGCCTTAGATGGCTCTGCCACAAAAATAATATCTGTCTGCCCGTTTATCAGTCGTTCATAGGCACCAGTGGTCTTTGAGCACTGGACGATGTTAAAAGGATACCGCTCGTTAGCAACAAAAGCAGTATAAATCTCCTTTTCATGATTGTCTTTATTTGCCCCGTAGTACTCACCAAGCCCCGTATACACCGCCTCAACAAAGGCTCCATAGACTGGATAGGCTGCTGTTGCCCCATCTAGGCGAGGCATTTCATCTAGCTTTTCAAACTGAAGGGAAGCTTTTCCATCCAATCTAGCCAAACCGTTATTCTCCTTAAAAGGCGCTATTTTCATCAAATCAAATTCTGTTAGATCATTTCCCATCGTTGATTTTCCATACCGCATTTCAGTGATGCCATCACTGATCATGTCCTTGTTACTGATGAACATAACGATCATAGCCAGGGCACTCAAGGCAACAAATGCAATTTTTAAGTGTTTCGCCATGTCATCCTTTATTGACGTTTTTCCTACCCGTTCATTGAGAAAGATCCCCACTGCAAATCCTATATATCCACAGATCTCTACCACTGGCATCATATAATGAAATCCAATGAATGCGAGAACAAAATCAATGATAATAAAAAACGGATTTTTAAAAGCGTAGATGCCCCACCATGGTGAATTGAAATTGTTCCTTGCGAATACCATGGCAAGTACTGCAAAAACAAGGGCATAAATAATGGGGAGTAGAAGTGGTAAATACCTTACTTTCGCAGATTCTGGCTTTTCCTTGGATCTCTTTGAGGAAAAAAATCCAACTGCACCACCAACGATCAAGGAGCACATAAAGGCTAGGAATATATACACAAACCTTGTAGCATCGTTTCCTAGGTGTGATGTGCTTAAAACTCTGCCTAGGGTGCTTAGCATCGCAATAAACACGACGGTAAACACAATGGGGATGATGATCATCTGGGTTGCCAGGGAAGAAATGATATATCTTTTATTTGATTTCATAATAGTCTTTCCTTTCCTTCATATCACTTTTCTTGTTTATACAAAAAACATATTCATATATGATTTGACATAGCAATACTAATCCCTTCAATTTTTCCTAAAATAAGGAAAAAAAACATAGCCTTGAATTTTTTTTCCAGGTATGATATTATTCATAATAATTTAAGGAGTGAAGGCTATGAACCGATTTGACTTATTTAATGATGTATTGATCCATCACCATCACAGCTAGGCTTGTTTTATGGAAGACATTTTCCATGGATACAGGCCTATATGTATTTGTAGGAATTGTATCTGTGGTGATGGGATTACGTTATTATCGTCTATATACCCATGCAGATACAGTGACTGCATGGTTTTTTTACGAAAAGAGAGGAGTGATATGCAATGAAATTTAGTGCAAAGCCAGTAAAAGGAACCTTCGATGTCTTACCTGGGGATATGGAGCTTCGTAATTGGGTTAGAAACGTGATCAGTGATGCTTATCTTTCTAAGGGGTATACCCAAATCGAAACACCTTGCATTGAGAATCTAGATTTGTTAACAAACAGCGAAGGGGGAGAGAATCTCAGTCTTTTGTTTAAAATCCTTAAACGAGGTGAAAAATTAGACTTTGAAAATCTATCGGAAAATGCCCTATGCGATCTGGGATTAAGATTTGATTTAACACTGCCATTAAGTAGATTCTATGCCAATAATAGAAACGAATTGCCTATGCCCTTTAAAGCTTTTCAAACAGGTTATGTGTGGAGGGCTGAAAGACCACAAAAGGGTAGATTTCGCCAATTTGTCCAGTGTGATATTGATATTATTGGAGATAAAACGATCTACGCTGAAATTGACTTAATGTTAACTGTGCCAAAGGCATTATATAACCTAGGCTTCAAAAACTTTACCATCAAGATCAATGACAGGAGATTGCTGAAGGAGTTGGTATTTGCTGCTGGCTTTCTAGAGAATCAGTTTGATACTGTATGTATTTCCCTAGATAAAACAGACAAGATAGGGAAAACAGGTGTCATCGAAGATCTTCAATCCAAAGGCTTTGAGCCGGATATGATTGAGAAATTAATGGATAGTTTAGAGGTGGATTTAGGGAATTTTGATAGTCCTTATGCCATGGATTTGAAAAAAATTATCGATGTTACTGGTAAGTATTATCCTATTGCATTTGATCCTACCCTGGTAAGAGGTATGGGCTATTATACAGGACCCATATTCGAGATTGTCAGTGATGAATTTAAAGGCTCCATCGCAGGGGGTGGCAGATATGACAATTTACTTAGCAAATATCAAAATGAATCCCTCCCTGCCGTTGGTTTTTCTATAGGATTTGAAAGGATTATTGGAATATTAAAGGAACAGGGCTTCAGCGTACCTAATCAAAAAAGAAAGATTGCCCTCATCGTGCTAGATGAGGTGTTTGCAGATAAGGCCATTGCCCTTTCAGAAACCTTGATCGCACAAGATAATATTGCAGCAATCCACTACTTGAATAAAAAGAAATTAGGGAAAAAGATTGAAGCCCTAGAAAAAGATGGCTATGAAGTCATTCAAGTCATTGATGAACAAACCACGGAAGAAAGCTTTACATCTAGATAAAATGCACGCAGCAGGGATGATCATCTCTGCTGCGTGCATTTTATCTATGCTGCATGCTATGATTTGCTTTGTATACGTCTTCTTTTCTAACCAATATCTCATAGGTGTCAGGAATAAATCCAAAGGAGGCAACCACGGACCGACCACTTCCTGCCCGCCCATTATTATTGATAATCTTCGTTTTTATTTCTATACGATGACTTAGTAGTTTTTCTTTCATGACAAAATACTTCACTTGATCCTGGGTAACAAATACAGTCTCCCATTTTCCCCATGGCAGAAGCATATCTATGAGCTTCTTTAACATTTACTCACCCTACCTTCTATACATGATCTGTTTTCATCACCATTCTAAAGTCCTCTCGAATTTTTCCTGCATTCCCTTTTGTACATTTTCCGCAGTATATGGCCCGATGGATCCTTTTTGTACTTTTATAAGTACTTCCGCAACTACCGCAAGTATAGCCGTATTGGTACATGTCTTCATTAAATTTTGCATTGATACAGTGACTGTTGAAAAGATTCTTCAATGTCCTTTTGAAAAGTTCTCCATGCCCATGCTTCATCCTCCCTTGCTTATAGAGATAATAATGGACAAGTTCATGCTTCAAAATTTCAATTAATTCTCTTTTCCCAAATTTATCTACGTACTGCTTGTTCACATGAATGACAGCATGATCTTGTCTAGGCTGATATCGAATATTAGCCCCCGAAGTTTTCAACCGATTTGACCATGCGGCTTCTCCTATATATTCTCCCTGTGTATAATATGCGTAAATTTTTTTTGTTATCCCCAGCAAATCCCGTTCATATAATTCTTTGATTTCTGAAATCTCTTGCAATAGGCCCTCTGTAAAAAGATCACTTTGCTCCAATGCTGTTCTCTCCTTATGTTGTGAATGTTTCTGTTTCCCTGTGCATAATTATATTATCACATGACGAATAGGTTTTTGAATACATTTTAAGGAGGATAACGCATACCTTTGTTGCCTAGCTAAGGCTTATTACAGATTTTACCTCATTAAAATCCGATACTTCGATACAAACGAATTTACATACACTGGAATACAATGTATAATTTGTTATAATATATTGAATATTTTCCCATAAATTACAATTATGTACTAATATTATCTATAGGCATAGGAAAAATAATGGAAAAATTTTCATAAAAGATGCAACAGACAGAATGTTCATTACGTCTTATTCATATCATCAGTATCTTTGTTTACAAAAATTCTATTTAATTAGAGAAAGAGGTGTTCTTATGAAAAAGTCCTATTTAATAGTAATCACTAGCCTTTTGTTGAGTATTTTTTGCATTGGATTCATCACCAGCAATGCTGCTGCCATGAATGATCTCTTGCCAGCACCAACTGGGCTAAATGCCTCAGTACTTTCTTATGATCAAATTCGCTTATCATGGACACTGACCACAAATGGAGCGGAGTATATTATTATTGAAGGCAGTATGAATAATACTACCTTTGTTGAAATTGGAAGAATACCAGCCACGGATACTGCATATACCGATACGAATCTTATCCCCAATACTTCCTATACGTATAGGGTAAAAGCCGTCAGTTCCATCAATGGCGAGTCTGATTTTTCTAATAGCGTAACTGCAACCACGAAAACAAAGGAAACACCCCCTCCTTCAATGCCGTCGGGCTTAACATCAACAACAATTTCCCAGTCAGAAATTAGTTTATCATGGCAAAGTCTAGCCAATGCAGATGGCTTTGAGATTGAAAGAAAAAAAATCGAAGAAAATTTTGAAAGAATCAATGTCCTTGTCAAGGATATCAGAAAATATAACGATGCCAGTCTTTCACCAAATACAGTATATTACTATAGAATCAGGGCCTTTAATAGCGGCGGATATTCCCCCTATTCTGATACAGTCAGTGCAACGACAAAAGGTGTTCCTAATGGACCTACAAACCTTTCTACAACAGTGGGATCAGATAATACCGTTAACTTGTTTTGGTCTGATAATTCAACTGATGAAACAGGATTTAGAGTCGAAAGAAAGACAGGAACTGGCAGCTATTCAGAGATCGCAACCCTAGGTGCCAATGCCACATCCTATACCAATTCAGGCCTATCCTCAAATACTACCTATACCTATAGAGTAAGGGCATACAACGGCTCCGGTAACTCAGCTTATTCT
>CALECF010000144.1 GCA_937948705.1 uncultured Anaerosolibacter sp.
CCTGTGCCAAATAGAACAAAGATTCCTGTCTTAGACTATTTAATAGATAAATTCGAGGAAGATCAGATCTACAGTGAGAAAGAGGTCAATGAAATTATAAATGAATGGCATACTTTTGGAGATTATTTCATATTAAGAAGGTTGCTGATTGATTACAAATTTCTTGGCAGGACACCCAATGGGGCACAATATTGGGTTGTTAAAAAAGAGGATGAAAAAGAAGGAGATATCTAATGGATCGAAAGAAGGAACTAAAGGACCAGTATCGGCAAATGAATCCAGATATGGGAATATTCATGATTCGTTCTAATGTTAGCAATAAATGTTACCTTGAAGAAACCCAAGATTTGAGAGGCACCATGAATGGTACGAAGTTTAAACTGATGGCAGGTGTTCATCCTAATCGTGAGTTACAAAAAGAATGGAAGGAATTTGGAGAAAGGAACTTCACAATCGAAATCCTTGAAAATCTTGCATATGACAAAGATGAATCGAAAACCGATTATAAAGAAGATTTGACTTTGTTGCAGATGATTTGGGAAGAAAAATTGCTTAAAGAGAATATAGAGTTCTATAAGAAGTCGATAAATTAGGCTTTTAGAGAAGAAACCATTATGAATACCGTATTAGAAAATATTATTACAAGAAGAAGTATACGAAATTATTGTTCCGAGTAATAAGGTGAACCATATCATAAATAAGTGAATAGACAAGAAGCGTGTTGAATCATAAATAGGGAACTGACCCTAGAGGCTGTACTAAGAGGCTTTTTAATAAGTTTTGAACATGACTGTAATTTGTAGAACAGATTAGGAGGTTTGTAAAGTGCCTAATGACATAAAGAACGATGTCAATGAAATGATGGTAAGAATTCCAGGTGGAGAGATCGTATTGAATGACGATAGAATAAAACATAAATGGAAGGTCGAAGTAAAACCGTTTCTTCTTGCTAAGTATCCTGTCACCCAGGATCTATATTTTGCTATTACTCAAGAAGCCCCTTTTTCTTTTAAAGGGGATCGGAATCCGGCTGAAAATGTTTCATGGAACGAAGCAATTTCATTTTGCAACCTACTTTCCAAGAAAGCCGGATTAAGGACGTATTATTCTATAAGTAATAATGGTAAAGATGTCATCTGTGACTGGGAATCTGACGGCTATCGTCTCCCTACTGAAGCAGAGTGGGAGTATGCATGTAGGGCAGGAACGACAGAAGTTAGATACGGAGAGATTGATAAGATTGCATGGTATAAAGAAAACTCAGGTGGCAAAACCCATGAAGTAGGAGGAAAGGAACCGAATGCATGGAGTCTGTATGATATGTTAGGAAATGTTTGGGAGTGGTGTTGGGATGTATATGATGAACAAGTATACGGTTCCTATCGCGTTTTTCGTGGTGGGGGTTGGTGTGATCCTGAAAGGGGTTGTCTAGCTACGAATCGCCGCCGTAGTCACCCGACGTTTGGCATCGACGACCTTGGATTCCGTCTTTCAAAGTCTTTCTAGCAAATCGATATGATCAATGAGGTTAAAGACAATGCAATAAAAATGCTAAGTTAATATCAAAAGCTCTAGAATATCATGATAATGTTCTAGGACTCTTATTTATATTATATCTAATGAAAATTTCAATGGATCATCTAAGGACCCGATACATACTTGATTATGAAGGATACAAGAAACAGCACTTTAAAACCGATTAGATTGTATGGTAAGTACATATGATTTGTGCATAAAACACTATATACTTTAACTAGAGTTCAAGTTAGGTGGTATGCGTATGAAGATAATAATAGCACCAGATTCATTTAAGGGAAGCTTATCTGCTAAGGAAGTAGCGGATGCAATTGAAATGGGTATAAGAAGGGTATTTCATGATATAGAGATTATTAAGATCCCTATGGCAGATGGAGGTGAAGGAACAGTTCAATCCTTAGTTGATGCAACAAGTGGAAGAATCATTCATCTAAAGGTATTGGACCCTTTGTGCAGGGAAATAAACTCCTTCTACGGAATACTTGGCGATGGGAAAACGGCGGTTATAGAAATGGCTGCAGCTTCGGGACTTACGCTGCTAAAGGAAGAAGAAAGAAATCCCATGGTAACAACAACCTTTGGGACAGGTCAGCTCATAAAGCATGCTCTTGATATGGGATGCAGAAACATAATATTAGGTATTGGTGGAAGCGCAACCAATGATGGAGGAGCGGGTATGGCAACCGCCCTGGGTGTTAGATTTTTAAATGAAAGGGGTGAGGAAATCGGTTTTGGAGGAGGCGCATTAGGGGAACTCCAAAGTATAGATAAAGCTGGTATGGACAAAAGAATAGGGCTATGCAAAATATCAGTAGCCTGCGATGTGTCCAATCCCCTCACGGGGTTAGAAGGGGCATCTTATGTTTTTGGCCCCCAAAAAGGGGCAGACAAAATCATGATAGGAATTTTAGATGAAAATCTGAAAAAATACGGACAGCTATTGGAACAGGACCTCGGCGTTTCATTATTAAATATTCCAGGGACTGGAGCAGCTGGGGGACTGGGTGCAGGTGTTCTTGCATTCTTAAATGCAAATCTTAGAAGAGGTGTGGAAATCGTAATTGAAACCACCGGTTTAGAAGGAAAACTGAATGGAGCAGATTTGGTGATCACTGGAGAAGGTATGATAGATCACCAAACTATATATGGGAAAACACCCTATGGCGTTGCCAAACTTGCTGCAAAATACAAAATACCTGTAGTTGCAATAGCTGGTGGGATAGGCAATAACGTAGAAATTTTATACAATAATGGATTTAATTCAATATTCTCTATAGCAGATAGACCAATGACTTTACAAGAGGCAATGGATAGAGGGCAGGTTCTTCTTCAAAATACTGCAGAAAGAATTATGAGATTATTATATATTAACCTCCATCTTTAAAGTTGGAGGTTAATATATAATAGCATAAAAACAGGAGGCAGACTATGAAAATTGTAGTGCTTGATGGATATACATTAAACCCAGGGGATCTCAACTGGGATGGATTAAGGAAATATGGTGAAGTGATTGTATATGACAGAACGCCAGCGGATAAGGTTGTAGATCGGATAGGGGATGCAGAGGTTGTATTTACAAACAAAACACCCATTACAAGGGAAACCTTTGAGGCATGCAGGTCTATCAGGTATGTGGGCGTTTTGGCAACAGGCTATAATATTGTGGATATATTGACTGCAAAAGAAATGAATATCCCTGTATGTAATATTCCTACCTATGGAACTGCTGCTGTATCACAGTTTGCAATGGCACTCTTATTGGAAATGTGTCATCATGTAGGTGAGCATTCCAGAAGTGTAAAGGCTGGCGACTGGTCAAACAATCATGATTGGTGCTACTGGAACTATCCCTTAGTGGAACTGGATGGTAAAACCATGGGAATTATAGGATTTGGTAGGATTGGACAGTCAACTGGTAGACTTGCACAGGCACTTGGAATGAAGGTCCTGGCATACGATGAGCATCCAAACCCTGCACTGGAAAATGAGACGCTAAAGTATGTAACACTGAACGAGTTGCTAGAAAAATCTGATGTAATTTCTCTTCACTGCCCCTTATTTCCATCTACTGAAGGCATCATAAACAAGGATAATATCGCCAAGATGAAGGATGGAGCCATGCTCATAAATACATCCCGCGGCCCCCTTGTGGTAGAACAAGATTTGGCAGATGCCCTTAATTCAGGAAAACTGGCAGGTGCAGCCGTTGACGTGGTGTCTACTGAACCCATTAAGCCGAATAACCCACTGCTTACAGCTAAGAATTGCATCATTACACCCCATATTGCATGGGCTCCTAAGGAGTCGAGAAAAAGATTGATGGATATAGCTGTAGATAATTTTGAAAAATTTATGACTGGAAACCCAGTTAATGTCGTTAATCAATAAGCCAAGATTGAATTATCGTTTGGATGGACAGGGTTATGTGAAAAATACGGCTGTTCTCTGATAAACCTGGTTACCTCATGGGTGTTGGCTCAGTCTAAGAATATGAATGTTCTGATATCACCGTAAGATAAAAAGGTAAGCACATATTAAGTTTTGATATGTGCTTACCTTTTTAAATTTTATAGATTTCTCTTTTCTTTTAAGGAGTGATCAATTACTGCCCCACATAAATCGCATCAACATTTGCTATACCCGTATTTGCAGGGACAAGACCCTCAAAGAAACTATATTTCCTAAAAGAAAAAATATAAGAGTTGGAAAAGCTTGGATTAACTAGAGCCCAGATTATGGTATAAGCAGACTTATTTCCGAATAGTCATACTTCTTACTAATTGTATAAGCTTGGAAGGATGTTTTATAGAGATGGATTTCCTTTACACCCAAGAGCTTGCTTGTATTGGATAATAAAAATATTGCTAAATCCTCCATAGGCATGACAATTTCACCCGATAAATATCTTAACATGACTTCCCGTCTTGCACCAAAATCAGCAATTACAATTCGTTGATACTCCGCTTCTGAAATCCTAAGGTTAAAATCTCTAATAATATCTCTATAAACATCATTGATTCGATTATATACGATGTGATAAAAGGACTTCTTTTGGATGATTTCCCCAAAAAATCTTTTGTTATTTGGATTAGATAAAATAACTTTATAAAATATGATGGACACAAAAAAATGCTTATAGTAAGAGTTTGCAGCAGGATCTACCTTATCCTTGATAAAAGCATATATGTTATTAATA
>CALECF010000145.1 GCA_937948705.1 uncultured Anaerosolibacter sp.
GCACCTGGTTGGATACCAAAGGCGAATACTGCAGGGAAGATCGCTACCCCTGCCAGCAATGCAATCAAGGTATCTGCAATCGTAACTTGCATAGCTGTGGCACCCAGATTCTCTTTTTTACCGATGTAAGAACCGTAAGTAATCATGGTGCCCATACCTAGGCTAAGGGAGAAAAAAGCGTGACCTAGGGCTACCAGGACACTCTCTGGCGATACCTTGGACCAATCTGGTTTGAAAAGAAATTCAAGACCAGCAGATGCACCTGGAAGGGTAATGGCCCGAATATCTAGAATGAGGATAATCACTAACAATAGGGGCATCAGAATCTTTGAGTATTTTTCGATACCATCTTTTATACCTGCAACAACAATCCAAGCGGTGGCAGCCATAAACACTACCTGCCAGAAAATAGGCTTGCTGGTACCACTGATAAAGCCACCAAACATGCCTCCGATCTGATCGGGAGATTGTCCAGCAAAGGCCTGGGTAGCAGCCTTTACAATATACTCCAGGGTCCATCCTGCAACTACACCATAGAATGCAAGAATCATAAAGGCAGCGGCAACGCCCATCCATCCCGTAAGGAACCATGGGGTACCAGGTGCTTCCTTTTTAAAGGAACCTATGGCATTGGCCTGGGCTTTACGACCAATTAAAAATTCTGAAAGCATCACAGTAAAACCGATGGCAACGATACAGATTAAATAAACAATAATAAATGCAGCACCACCGTATATTCCTGTAATGTATGGAAATTTCCATATGTTCCCTAGGCCGATAGCAGATCCTGCAGCCGCAGCAATTACTCCAAATCTACTGCCGAAGGAATCTCTTTGTAGAGAAGGTTTGTCCATTCATTTCGCCTCCTTTAAATGTTTATAGAATTAGCACAAGCTAATCTTACCGAATGATAGAATATATAGAAAATTTTGATGATTAAGAAAAGTCCTTGAAGAACCTTAAAAAAATAGTAACATGGATAGGAATATGTGTCAATCATGCAATAGGTATTTCAAAAACTTAACATGTAAAAATTTTATAAGATGAAAAAAACACACTTTGTAAGAACAAAGTGTGTTTTTTTATTAGACAAATAAGTTTTTACACTTAAAGCCTCGATAGGCTTGAAGGGTAGCCAGGACAAATAGCAATAATCCTAATAGTGGTGGACCTGTTACTAAGGCCTTAGCCATGCCTAGGGAGCGACCTGTGTCAGCAACCACTTGACCAACAGCCTCCTGGTAGTTCGATAAAGCATAGATGCCGTATCGTATCCAAATGAAGGATGTCATTAAGGCTACAGGTACCACAGAAAGACTCATATATAGGCCATTGATTGAACGACTTTTTACGCCACGCATACCTAGGAACATTGGTACAAAAAATACTGCTGGGAGGATGAAGCCAAAGTATTGAGGAGAAAGGGCCAAGAATAGAGCCGAAGTAAAGAGGAAGTTGATATGATACTTATTTACCTCCTGGGTTTTGCCTTCAAAGTCGCCCTTGGCCGCATGTAAATATCGTACATAGCTTTCAAGTTTGCTTAGGTTCTCTTTCTGATCTTTGCTTCCCTTGATTACTTTGATGGTTTCCTTGCCTTTTTTGCACAATGCCTCATATACATTTTCATAGGAATCAGAAATCTCCATCCCTTTATAACTGGTTTCTAGGGAAGTCAACTCCTTGCGAAGCTTATCTCCCTTGCCAGGAGATATTACTTGGGGATTTGCTGCTAGGGTATTCAGTTCTTTAATGATATCCATTAGGTTAGATGTGTTCATGGAATCACTCCTTATCTGCTGATCATTTCATAACTATAGTATGATTGATATTAGTGTACCATATTCTAATCCGTATTGTATATGCATTCATAACGAAATAGAACGTGTGTAAATCGATTCGATAATAAAACCCCACCAAAGGTGGGGTCCTATCCCTAAATTATTTGTCTCCCTTTAAAAGGGGCTTCATTGTAACCACTATGGCAACAATGATGATACTCCATGTAACAACCATAAATCCCAAAGCTGCACCTGTCATATGAATACCTCCTTCAATGTTATATACGAACAGTTACCTTATTAGATTCAATTTCATCAGCATATTTTCTCTTAATAGATCTATAGGATTGGATGAAACCGATAATCATTACAGAGAACACCACAACCCTTGCAGCATTTACCCAAGGAATCAACTGTGGAGTACCTGCTACGAAATCTGGAACTGCCTTGAAGTATCCAGCTCTATAGAAATCTCTATAGGAGAAGAAGATTAAAACGATGATGACAAATGGTGTTACTACTTTGTGGAATGTATTGAAGAACCACTTTGGTACCTTCCAAATTCCACCACGATTCATCTCTTCCCATGCACGATCACCCATCAACCAGCAAGCTGCGATGATTTCGATCAAACCAAGTACGATCAACAAGTTGGAACCTACCCAGTTATCAACCTCTGTAAAGTAAGCTAAATCTGCTGTTTTTGTTAAAATTGGCTCTAAACCAACTGGTAAACCTACAATGATATAGCCAAGGAATACTAACCAGGCTGCTTTACCTCTAGCAATACCCATATCTTCTTCCAAAAGGGCCACTAGATAGTTGTACATTGCGATTGCAGATGTAAATCCAGCGAAGAATAATAGTAGGAACCATAATGCTCCGAAGATTTCACCACCAGCCATTGTTCTAAATACGTTTGGTAATGCGATGAAGGATAAACCAACGCCAGCCCCTACGCCATCTGGGCCTAGGAATGCATAAGCGATTGGAATAACCGCTGTACCACCAAGAATAATTTCTGCAAATTCATTTAATGAGATGGTAGCATAGGATGATAAAACTACATCATCGTCAGCCTTCAAGTAAGAAGCATAGTTACAAATGATACCCATACCAATGGACAATGTGAAGAAGATTTGTCCTGCAGCAGCAACCGCTGATTTCCAGCTAAGGGCTGAAAAGTCTGGATTCCAAATGTAGTTTAAACCTTTCATGGAAGACCAGTCAGGATTCACTGGGCTGCCAAGGGTTAAAGCACGGATGGCAAGGATGATACCGAATACATAAAGAACTGGCATCATCAGTTTTGCCCAAGCCTCGATACCTTTTTGGATACCCCTCATTACTGCAAAGCCAAGGCCTGCAAGGGCGAGAATCCAGAAAGTGAATACCATACCTGGAGACTGAATATAATTAACAAATACTGAACCTGTGGATACTGTTGTATCAGAATATCCACCTGTAACCGATAGGAAGCTGTATCCCAATGTCCAACCGATAATGTGGTTGTAGTAGGAGTTAACCAGCAAGGTTACTGCGAAAGCGATCATACCTGCTAAAGAACCAATAATAAGAGCGGTTTTTGGTTTTGTACCTTCCCTTGCCTGTAAGTAAACCATTGGACCTAATGTACCATGACCGTATTTACCACCGTAACGACCAAGGTTCCACTCTACCAACATAACAGGAATACCGATAAGAAGTAGTGCTGCAAAATAAGGAATCATAAATGCGCCGCCGCCATTGCTAGCCGCTTGATACGGGAATCTCCAGAAGTTACCCAAGCCAACAGCATTACCTGCCATAGCAAGGATCAAACCTAATTTGGATCCCCAGTTCTCTCTTGAAGTGCTCATAAGAGTGCTCCCTCCTTTAAAATATATGATTTTGATTTCAACTTCCATTATAAGGACTTTCAAAATAATTAGCAATCATTTTTTTACTTTTCTGAATGTTTATAATTGGAAGATAAGTTGTATATTTTTTGTCAAAGTATAGCGAAAAAAAGTAGGAGTCGATGGGCTTATATATTTCAATGCACCTTTGCAATGAAGAAATTTAGTGTTGCAGCTATAAAAACTGTACAAAATGAATTAAATTTGATAAAAAATAGTGTCAAATAAATAACAATATTGAGTAAAAAATTTACATTTATGGATTTATATTGATGAAAATGTCCTTGTTTTCATGGAAAAAAGATTAAATTTTCGTAAAATCTGTCCAGGAAAGATGGGTATAATTTTTATAAAATATATATAATTTTTTTTCCTAACAAGAACAAAATGTTATTAGCATTGCAAAGAAAAGGAAAACACTGTAAAATAAAATTGTACTATTATTACATCATAGTACAATTTGTTCAATAGCTAAGGTGTAATCTTTTGATTGACGAAAGTATTTGAAAAAGGGTGAGTAATGGGAAGATTGATGGAATTGAGAAAGGTATGAAACCTATGCTGCCAGAAAGGACGGAACGGTAATGAAGAAACTGGACATACGTCTGATAAGGATATTAAGAGATTTAAAGGGACAGTTTATTTCCATTGCCATCGTAGTTGCCTTGGGGTTATGTATTTATGTTTCTTTTAGTATGACGGCCATGAATTTGAAGAATACAGTGGATTATTATTATGAGCTGGCAAACTTCGGAGATATTTTCGTGCAAGCCGTCAAAGTACCAGAAAGTGCTCTGGGCAAATTGGAAGAAATCGATGGCGTTGACATCGTCCAGGGACGCATAAGCTTTGATGTGCCTTTAAGAGTGGAGAATGAGAAGGAAAAGGTAAGGATCCGGATTGTATCTCTTCCGGACGAGGGGAAAAGGATCAACGACCTGTACATGCTGGATGGAAAAATTATTGAGGGGCAACCCAAAAAGGTGGTAGTGCTAGAGCAATTTGCTAAGGCCAGAAATATTGTTACGGGTGATAAAATGACGGCCTATATGAATGGAAGAATGATGCAGCTGGATGTGTCGGGGATTGCAGCCAGCGCAGAGTACGTGTATCTCATGGAAAACGAACAGGCACTGCTGCCTGCCCCAGAAAAGTTTGGCGTCGTGTATGTCAGTGAAGAATTTGCCCAGACAACTTTTGGATATCAAGATAGCTTTAATGAACTTTTGATTCAAGTAAACGATCATGATAAGATGGATGACATTGTTAAGAAGCTCGAAGACAGATTAGATCGATATGGTGTAAAGAGAATCATTGAGCGAAAGGATCAATTAAGCAATCGCATGTTGACAGAAGAAGTGAGTCAATTGGGAAAAATTTCAAAGACACTCCCTTTGCTTTTTTTGTCGGTTGCAGCCTTTATTATTTATATTATGTTGATCAGAATTGTGAAAAATGATCGTATGTATATTGGTGTACTTAAGGCATTAGGCTATGGAAACTTTGGGATATTGTCTCACTATGTCAAGTTTGCCTTGGTGATTGGGATTACGGGAGCATTGATCGGAAATGTAACTGGTGTGATGCTTTCGAGCTTGCTGGCGCAAGTTTATGTGATTTACTATAATCTACCCCTATTGAAGGCAGATATTTATTATGTGTATATGGTATATGCTGTTCTCTTAACGAGTATCTTCTGTGTTGTTGCAGGTCTTATGGGAGCTAGGCCTGTACTAGGTATTATGCCAGCTGATTCCATGCGTCCAGAGGCGCCAAAAACAGGAGGGCGGATTCTTTTAGAAAAAGTCCGATGGTTTTGGAAACGTGTGAGCTTTAGCTGGAAAATGGTCATTCGAAACATTGCGAGGAGTAAGAAGCGATTTGGTTTTTTGGTATTGGGTATAGCATTAACCTATGGCATTACCGTTGTGCCTATCTTTCAGGGTGATGCCATGAGCAACATGTTTACCATTCACTATGGAGAGTTTCAAAAGATGGATTATAGTATTGATTTTAATAAACCAATGAATCGCAAGGCAATCCTTGAAGTAAAACAATTGGCCAATATTGATTATATTGAACCGAAGCTGGAGTATCCCTTTGAGCTTCGAACAGGATGGAGAAAAAAGGTGGTAAGTATTATCGGTGTCCCTAAGGATACACAGCTTTACGATTTTAAAAATGGAGCCCAGCAGTCTGTGAAGCTTCACGAAAAAGGAATATTTCTTACAGAGGGCTTGGCAAAGACCTTGAGGGTGAAAGTGGGAGATCAAATTACCATCAAGAATTTCATTCCGGGAAAGGATGATATCAAGGTAGAAGTGAAAGGTGTCGTAAATCAATATCTAGGCGTCAATGCGTACATGAATATTGTAGAGATGGAAAATACTTTGACTGAAAAAGGCATGATCACGGGTGTAAATATAAAATCGAAGGATCGTGTACAGGACAAAGTGAAGGATATAAAGCATGTTTCTACCGTACTGTCAGTGGAGGATATGAAAAATAGCTTTCTACAGTTTTTAGATGCAGCAAAGTATTCTACCGGAGTGATGATGGTTTTTGGAGGAATTTTAGGATTTGCCATTGTATATAATGCCACCATCATCAGCATCGCAGAACGCAGTATGGAATTTTCTTCCTTGCGGGTTTTGGGTTTTGAAAAGAAAAGTATTTATCAAATGATTACCAAGGAAAATATGTTGATGACGATCGTCGCTATTATTCTTGGAATACCTATTGGATATGGCATGTGCTACGGTATTGCGGAAGCCTTTAATACGGATATTTTTTCCTTTCCTGTCATCCTAACACCTCAAATATTTATAAAAGCAGCTGTGGCTACAATTGGGTTTGTTCTCGTGGCACAACTAGCCACTTTAAAGAAAATTTACAGTCTTAATTTCATCGAAGCTCTAAAAAATCGTGTCTCCTAGGAGATAAGAAAATGAAGAAGAAAATCAAATAGTGTATCTTAGTTGTTATAGGAATCATAGGCATTGTATATTTTGTTGTGGGAAAAAATCAAACGCTCGAGGTTGAGACTTTTCGTCCCGAGAAGGAAATGTTGGAAAAATATATTGAAGAAGTATTAAAATCACAATAAAGAAAGTAAGTGAAAAAGCCCAGTAATCTGGACTTTTTCACTTTGTATCATTTGTTTTGTAGGATACGTTCTGCTAAAGGATTATCTCCCATATATTTTTTTACATATTGAACCAATTGATCTTGTTCATTTCCTGCAAACTGAAGCATTTTATCGGCAGTATAGTCGATGACATTAGGTTCTTCGCATTCGGAGATGACTTCAAAAATTTCTGCTATGTGCTGTGCCAACTTGGTTTCTGGTTTTGTTGAAGCATCATCGTCGGGAACAATATGATGATGGGCCATGGTTGTAAGGGCATCACACAAGATCCAAGCAGTTCCCTCCACGGTTTTTAGTAAATTATTATGATGCTTCTGGTCGTCGATTTCATGTCGCATGATATAACTCCTCTCTGATCCTATCTACCCACAAACATCTGGGTAACCATTCTTCCGTATTGGCCACCTTCCCTAACACCGATTCCGATGTGGGTAAAGTTAGGATTTAAGATATTCTCTCGATGGCCCTGGGAGTTCATAAGGGATGTATGGGCATTGGCTATGGTTGGATTGCCGGCCAAGTTTTCCCCTGCATAGATATATTTGATGCCATACTGCTTCATCATATCAAAGGGACTTCCATAGGTCGGAGAATTATGACTGAAGTAATTATTTTCAATCATATCTTGAGATTTAAGTCTTGCTACTCGGGTAATTTCCATATCTACCTTTAGCGGGTTTAGGCCTTTCTTTACCCGTTCTCCATTCAGTAGACGCAACATTTCTTCTTCATTGGGTGTTAGCTGAGCCACCCTTTGTTGCTGACCAACCATAGATGGCGGATCAATTTGGGGCTTTGCTTGTCTTGCTTCAATGGCACCCACCTGTCCGTCATCTGTCTCCACCACATACCATTCTTCGGTGTCACGAAGAACATTATATACGTTGTTCTTGGGAAGCTGGCGGATAATAGGGTATTCAGGAGAATGCCCTGTTCTAAGGGGTGCTTGATTGGCTATGATTCTAATTCTTTCAACATTCCCTTTTTTGAAAATAGAGGATGCCTTTGGCGTAATCATAGGCTTCTGCTGTGCAGGAGCGCAAGCCGTAAAAAATAGAACGCTTACTATAAGGATACTTAATATTCTTTTCATTTTTTATCACCTCAATAGTATTATTTCCGACTTCCAATGAAACATGAATTGTCTATAACGTACTTCCATAGTACATTATGGAAAGAAAGGAAAAGTAATAAAATTGTGACTGTTTAGCCATGGTTTTCGTATAGTTAATCATGTTTTACTTCTTTGTTAAATTTTCCAATAAGCCGATAGTTTAAATTAGATAGTAGTTCAATTTTATTTTATATAAAAGATGATAATATAAAGTTAAAAAACAATGTATAAAATGAATGAAGCTGGAAATAATGACATTAGAAAAATAAATTTGATTTAAGAGTCAAATGACTTTTAAATACACCTTATTCCCACCCACAACTCATCAAAGGAAATGGCAGCTTATATAAGCTGCCTTTTCCTTTGATGAGTTGTGTATAAATAAAAGGAGAACGGATAAGTATAGATATTAAAAGATAAGTGAGGTGAGTGATGTGAAACTATGGATGCCTGATCGGGTCTACTTTGAACCAGCGGCCATGGCGTATCCTATGGGTGAACGAATTCAAAAGTTTTGTATGGATCATCAAATACCAATATTGAAAACTACTTCCCATAACCAAGTGAGGGATATACCTGGAGAAACTGAAAAGGCTAGATTTGCCAATGCTAAAAAAACCTTGGTAGTAGGGGTGAAAAAGAGCTTAAAATTAGATGTATGCAAGCCTTCAGCCCATTTTCAATTTTCTTTGATGACGAACTGTCCTGGAAACTGCGAATATTGCTATCTGTTTACAACCCAGGGAAAAAAGCCCTATGTAAGGATTTATGTGAATGTAGAAGAAACTTTTCAAACCATTGATCAGTATATTCAAGAAAGACTTCCAGAAACCACAGTATTTGAAGCAGCGAGTACGGGAGATCCCTTGGCTGTTGAGCATATCTCAGGTGCTTTAAGGGAGACCATTGAATATTTTGGGAAACTGAAGAAGGGTAAGCTGCGGGTGGTTACAAAATTTTCAAATGTGGATAGCTTACTAGATGCAGCACATCATGGCAATACAAGATTTCGTTTTTCTGTAAACTCCCCTTATGTTATTCAGCAATTTGAACACAATACCCATGGGCTGTCAGAGCGATTGGAAGCTGCTGAGAAAGTAGCAGAGGCTGGATATCCTCTTGGTTTTATCATTGCACCAATCATTTTGCATGAAGACTGGAAAAAAGGGTATACAGAGCTTTTGGAACACATGGATCAATACGCTGCCTTTAAAAAAAAGAGTCATATTACTTTCGAATTGATTCAACATCGGTTTACCAATAATGCCAAAGAAATCATTTTGGAAAGATACCCCAATACAAAACTAGATATGGACGCGAAAAAGAGAGTGTTAAAGTTTGGTAAGTATGGCAGAACAAAGTACGTCTATCCTAAAGATGATGCTCAGGAAATGAAAAAGTTCATTTCAGAGCTTATTATGAAACGCTTCCCCAATGGACATGTCCACTATTTCACATAGAAGGGAAAAGAGAAATCGAAAATCATTTGTGCTTTAATTGTTATGTATAAGGGAATATGGTACAATTTACTAAAACCTTAGGAAAAATGAGATAGGTTTTAGAGAAAAACCGAAATTTGGTGTTTTTATGCTCCTAAGATAATAAATATGAAAGAAGAGGGATGATGAATGAGTTACATACAAGAGGAAAAAAAGCAATACACATTTGATGATTTGTCTAAACTAATCAAAGACAATACGGAGTTTGACGTAATCATGGATATCTCTACCCGAACAAAGCGGGAGGATGTAATGGCTTTCATATTGCAATGTGATGCAGAGGCATTAAAGAAGGATTTAGAGGAAGATGGTCTGGAAGTGGACATTGATGCAGATGAAGAAGCCTTTATCTCGGAGTTGATGAATAAGGCCGATGAATATGCAGTGGAGATTGAAGAAATATTGCCGGAGGATTTATTGGCTTATTACTATGCCTATGAGTATGATGAGGATGAGGGTGTAATCAAGACGATTTTGGTAGTTTCCTTTGAATCTCTCGGGGAGCTAAAGTTAAGAGATGTTGGTAATCGATTGATTACTGTAATAGGAGACTAAATATTTGATATATAAATGTGGAAAGCTATAGAGGATACATTCTCTATAGCTTTTTATATTGTTCAGAAAGGAAATCATCATGAAAAAATTTAGTATAATAATGGTTATGATTATGGTTTTAATTTATCTAGGGATGACTATGGATATACATAGGCTTTATCCAGATCAAGATCATCTCGCCAATGTATATCTTAAAGCCAGAGAAGACGAGGCTTACTTTATGGAAATTAGAAAGGAAATATGGGAGATTTTAGAGGTTCAAACAAGTAACACCTTAAAAAAGAATTTAAGTGGATATATGAAAAACATTGCAAAGGTGTATCGGGATGATAAAACCAGGGATTATGAGCTGCTAGAGGAAGCATTAGGAAGGGAATGGGATGAATATAGTTATAACCATCTCAAATATAAGGTAGATATTTACTATCCTACCCCAGATGGTATTTGGGTTCGAGCACTTAAGGCATATTCCTTAGAGAAGAACAATACCATCATCATCCATGAAAAAGAAGTTGAAGACCTATTGTTCATAAGAGAGAATGGTAAATGGAAGATAAAAACGACTAAAAAAATTAGTGAATTAATATAGATCCATGGTTATAGAATGAAGTATTTACTCGGAAGTTAGGATGAAATCAAAGAATTGAATTCATTTGGTTAGACGTGAAGGGCTAGAGGTTTGTATAGATGTCTTTTGGGTCTGAATGATTGAAATAATCGCAAGATGGATAAGAGTTTATCTGAAAAAGAAGACCTCAACACAAACAGAAGCATTTCGGCTTTAATAAGCAAAATGCTTCTGTTTTAATATATATGTAGTAAAGGAGGCATGTTTATTGGTAGATCACTTTCACATCATATCGCCCAGTATCATCGGCAATATTGGTTTCTAGGATAATGGGCGAAACCAGTATGCGATCGAGTAGTTGACGATTTTTGGTAGATTCTTTTACTATGATGTTAAAAATGTAGCCATAATTATCTTTCTTTACCTCGATATTTTTAATGAAATGTTTTTGATGATCTTCTAAACGAATGATGACAAAGTTGCCACAAGTAAATTGCTTCTTATAAATACCAGTACTTCCTTGGGTTTCATGAATCCAATCAAGGACTACTGGATCAAGCTGAGTTTCATCATAAATAATCTTAAAATCCTTCATATTATTAGTTAACTTATCCCCATCACAACCCATAAACCAAAACATACTAATGATGATTAGTATAAAAAATAACAATAGTTTCTTCAAGATAATACCCCCTACGTCAATCCCCCATATATATAGACGTAAAAAAAAGGAAAAAGTTTCATTATTTATAAAAAAGTTTTGTATAGAGTTTTATGGAATAAAAAAGACACAATTTATGTGCCTTTATTATCCCAACTTCTATTAATCTAGATCTTGGGGAAGTTGATCGCTTGCATAGACCATACCATTGGATGCATTCTCAATCAGTCGTTTCGTCATCTCACCACCAAGTTGTCCACCCATTTGTCCAGCTTGTCTAGATGTCATTTCGCCTCCAGCAGATGTATTGGTCATATCCATATGAAGCTCTCCAGCGATTTCTGCTTTGAATTCATTTAGTGCTGCCCTAGCCTCAGGAACCATTGGCCGTCTTGTCATATATTACACCTCTTTTCCTATGAATAATAAAAGCTACTATTAGTATGAGCTAAGTCGTTCTACAGTATTTTGGAAATTAGTAGAAAAATATAAGAGAATTCTTTATTGTATGGTAATTTGTAATGTGTTAAGATGAATATGGATAGTATCGAAAGAGCTATACTAGTTTTATGAATTGCCATAAATGAATGAATTCTGCTCTGAGCCAATAGGACCGAGACAGGAAAGGTAAATATGTATGATAATGCCTTTTGTGTGATGCTCAGAAAGGCTTTTTTTATTGCCTTTTTGGGAAAGCTAAGATCACATTCCTCTGTTTTTGGTGCGTTGACAGTGGAGTGTGATTTTTATTATGTTGAAGGACGTGGGCAAATGAAATTTGGTTTTATTGGGGCAGGGAAAGTTGGAATGGCATTCGGTATGTACTTGAGGATAAAAGGCTTTCATGTACAAGGCTATTATAGTAGAAATTATGTTTCTGCTCAAACAGCAGCAACAAAGACGAATAGCCAAGCCTATGAGACACTAGAACAGTTAATGATTGAAATAGATTTTTTATGGATTACTACACCTGATGATGAGATTAAAGGGGTATGCAATCATCTTGCAGAAAGAAAACTTTTTAGAGAAGGACAGATCATTGCCCACATGAGTGGTGCTGCACCATCTAGCTTGTTACAGGAGGCACAAAAACAAGGCTGTTGCATCTATTCCGTACATCCATTACAAGCTGTTGCAGGAATAGAGAAGGCTTTGAGGGATTTAGAGAATACCTATTTTTGTATAGAAGGTGATCCTGAAAAAATGAGTGTCATCGAAGCATTGTTTGTAAAGCTTGGGAATCCTATTTTTAAACTTACAACAGAGCAAAAGGTATTGTATCACGCAGGGGCGTGTGTCTTCTCGAATTATTTAGTAACCTTAGTAGATCAAGGGTTAAGCTACTTTGAGAACATTGGTATTGCCAAAGAAGAGGGCTTTAAGGCAGTACTCCCCCTCATCATGGGGACTTTGCATAACATAGAAGACATGGGGACAGCTAGGGCTTTGACGGGGCCCATTGCTAGGGGTGATCAGCGTACAGTGGAAAATCATGTAAGGGCTTTGACAGAGCATATACCAGAATCCTTGGCTTTTTATCGGAAAATGGGTCAAATGACCTTGGAGATTGCATCTAAGGAGAAATTAAGGGATAGACAAAAGATTGAGTCGTTAAAAAAAATATTGAATGAGGTGTAAAAATGACTGGAAAAAAATTTACTACAGCAGCGTTTATAGAAGCAAAAAAGAAAAATGAGAAAGTTTCGATGCTTACAGCCTATGATTATTCTACAGCCAAGTTATTAGATGAGGCTGGCGCAGACAGCCTTTTGGTGGGAGATTCCTTGGGAATGGTTGTGTTGGGATATGAAAATACGTTACAGGTAACGGTAGAGGATATTATTCACCACTGTAAGGCCGTAGCAAGGGGCGTGAAAAGAGCCCTTGTTATTGCAGATATGCCATTTCTTTCCTATCATATTAGCGTGGAAGAGAGTGTGCGAAATGCTGGGCGCATGATTCAAGAAGGAAATGCCCATGCTGTAAAGCTGGAGGGTGGCGAAGAAGTCATCGATAAGGTGAGGGCCATTATAAGAGCTCAGATTCCTGTGATTGGGCACCTGGGTTTGACGCCTCAATCAGTGAATCTTTTGGGCGGTTTTAAGGTGCAAGGCAAGAGCGAAGAGCAAGCAAAAAAAATGGTCCAGGATGCGATGCTGCTTCAAGAAGCAGGTGTCTTTGCCATCGTATTGGAGTGTGTACCTGAGCCTTTAGCAAAATTGATTACCGAGAAGCTTGATATTCCAACCATAGGGATTGGTGCAGGTAAATATTGTGATGGACAGGTATTGGTAACACAGGATATGTTGGGCATGTTTTCAGACTTTAAGCCTAAATTTGTCAAACAATATGCTCAGTTGGGTGAAGCGATGAAAGCAGCGTGTAAGCAATATATAGAAGAGATGAGAACCATGGAATTCCCAGGGAAGGAACATACTTTCACTATGGATGAGGAAGTGCTATCAAAATTGTATTAAGCATGGGAGGATAAGGGCAATGAAGATTGTTGAGACGGTTGAAAAGGTCAGAGGGGAAGTAGCCAGGGCTAGACAGGAAGGGATGAAAATAGGCTTTGTGCCTACCATGGGGTATCTTCATGAGGGTCATGGCTCGTTGATTAAAAGGGCAAAGGAAGAAAATGAATTTGTGGTAGTAAGTATATTTGTGAATCCTACTCAATTTGGTGTTGGGGAAGACTTTGAGACCTATCCTAGGGATTTGGCTCAGGATAGTATCCTTGCAGAACAGGCAGGAGCTGATGTTATTTTCCATCCCACAGTATCGGAAATGTATCCTCAGGGTTATAGGACTTATGTAGAAGTAGAGGGTATTACATCTAAGTTATGCGGTGGGTCTAGACCAGGCCACTTTAGAGGTGTAACAACAATCGTGAGCAAGCTTTTTCATATGGTAAAGGCAGATCGGGCGTATTTTGGACAAAAGGATGCTCAACAAGTAGCTGTGATTCAGCAGATGGTAAGAGATCTAAATATGGACATAGAAGTCATTCCCTGTGCCATTGTAAGAGAAGCTGATGGGCTTGCCATGAGTTCAAGAAATACCTACTTAAGTCCGGAGGAAAGAAAAGCAGCTTTAATACTCTCTCAGTCCCTCTTTCAAGCTGAGAAGATGATTGAGAATGGAGATCACGATGCAAGAAGCCTAGCAACTTGGATCAAGGAGAAGATTCAAAGTGAATCATTGGCAAAAATAGATTATGTAGAAATTGTTAACGGTGTTACCCTTGAAGGGGTGGAAGAGATCAAGGGAGATGTGCTTATTGCTTTGGCAGTGAAAATAGGTAAGACAAGACTAATCGACAATATACGCTTGGAGGTATAAACAAATGATGTTAAATATGTTTAAATCAAAGATACATCGTGCCACAGTAACGGAAGCAAATCTTAATTATGTGGGAAGCATTACAATAGATAAAACTCTTCTAGATGCAGCGAATATTATTCCGGGTGAAAAAGTGCAAATTGTAAACAATTATAATGGAGCCCGTCTAGAGACCTATGTCATCGAAGGGGAAGCCAATAGTGGTGTGATCTGCTTGAATGGTGCAGCAGCAAGATTGGTGCAACCAGGAGATAATGTGATTATTATTGCCTATTGCTGGATTAGCCCTGAGGAAGCAAGAACGTTAAAGCCAAGTATTGTGTTTGTAGGTGAAGGAAATAAGATTCTTGAACTAGCAGAGATTGAAAAGCATGGAGACATTAAGTAAGCGAAGGAGAAATCCTTCGCTTATTTTTTACATAAAATCTTCTATCAATTCATCAAACTTATGGCGTATATCCAAATCCTGATCAACAATGGTGGTTCCCCGTTCTCCAGGGAGTTTACTGTAGTAATCTGGATCGGTATTCTGATATAGAATTCCAGTAAAAAGTCCGTCTGTTTCTATATACCTGTTCATAGCTTTCTGAAAATCTGTGGCATCGTAATTCGGTTCATTGTCCAGATTGACCAAATGATCTCTAAACCACTGATAGGTATTGGTTTTATTGAAGGTGACACAAGGGCTAAATACATTGACAAAGGAAAATCCCTTGTGTTGGATGGCCTTGGTAATAATATCTACCAGCTGCTCCTGGTAAGCAGAGAAGCCTTGAGCTACGAAGGTTGCCCCAGAAGCCAGGGCTAGAATTCCTGGTCCGATAGGTGCCTCAATAGAGCCATGGGGTGTACTTTTGGTAACGAAACCTGTCTGGCTTAACGGGGAAGTATGGCCCTTGGTAAGACCATAGATTTGATTGTTCATGACAATATACGTCATATCTATGTTTCTACGAAAAGCATGGATGGTATGGGCAGTTCCAATGGCAAAGCCATCGCCATCTCCACCGGAGGCCACCACCGTGAGGTTGGGATTTACTAGTTTGATACCTTGGGCTACAGGGAGAGATCTTCCATGTATGCTGTGAAAGCCGTAGACATTCAGGTAACCTGAGATCCGTCCTGAACATCCAATACCTGAAACAACGGCTAAGTTATGGGGTTCAATATCAAGGTGGGCAGCTGCTGCTTGTAGGGAGCGAAGTACAGAGAAATCTCCACAGCCTGGGCACCAGGTAGGTGTTGTCTGATTGCTATAATTCTTTGCAGTTCCCATTATATCAGCTCCTTGATTCTGTGATTGATTTCTTCATATTTAAAAGGTGTACCATCATACTTCAGAAGGCTTTCAAGTTTTCCATGGAAATCCACTTCTGCTCTAATAATGGAAGCCAATTGCCCAGTGGCATTTCCTTCGATGACCAGCACTTTTTTGTAGGTAGAGAACAATCCCTCTAATTGTTTTACTGGCATGGGTTTAATCATTTTAAACATACCATAGGCCACGGGGTGCCCCTCACTCTCAATGACTCTCTGAATCATCCCATAGTTGGAGCCAACGGATAGAATCAACAAATCACCTTCTAAATCACCGTAAAGGTCAATATGGTCTAGATCCTTTAATTTATTGAGCTTGCCTATTCTTTTGTCCATCATCTTTTTTCGGTTTTCGCTGCCTTCAAGTGGTTTGCCAATTTCCATATGCTCAATGCCTGTGACATGATGCATGCCAAAGGGTTGACCTGGGATGGCCCTAGGAGAGGTACCATCGGGTGTAAACTCGAAACGTTTGAAAGGAAGGTCCGCCTCAGTAAGGTCCCCTGAATGTAACAAATTTCCTCTGTCAATCTGAATCATTAAAGGATCCAAGGCATCGACGGTTTGTCTGGATAAACCCAGATGAAGATCGCTTAGGATGACTACAGGACATTGATACTGTTCGGCTAGATTAAACGCCCATATGGTTTGATAAAAGCATTCTTCAACGGTATATGGAGAAACGATGATCATAGGAATTTCCCCATGGGCACCATAATATACAAAGTCAATATCACTTTGCTCATGCTTTGTAGGCAATCCAGTGCTGGGACCACCCCGTTGTATATCTGCAATCACTACAGGGATTTCTGTCATACCTGCTAGACCAATTCCCTCCATCATCAAGGACAAACCAGGTCCTGAGGTAGCGGTCATGCTTCTAACCCCCCCATAGGCTGCACCTATGGTCATGGTAATGGCAGATATTTCGTCTTCTGTTTGAACCATGACGCCATGATAGCTTGGAAACTTTTTTGTTAAGTATTCCATGACTTCAGAAGATGGTGTGATGGGATATGCGGCCATGAACCGACAACCAGCCATTAGGGCACCGAAGCCAATGGCCTCATTGCCAATCATAGATGCTCTTCTCTGGATACCTTGGACAGGTTCTAGGGAATATTGTTGTGGGATAGGGGTGTTCGTTAATGAGAATTCAAAGCCTTCCCTTAAGACTTTCATGTTATTTGTAAGGATTTCATCTCCTTTACGTTTGAAATTTTTCTCAATCACATTGGCTATTGATTCCAATGGAATCTGGAATAGCTGTGCTAAGAAGCCCACGGTGGCGGTATTTTTCATGATGGTATTTCCGTGTTGCTTTGCGATGGATGTAAAGGGAATGGGAAGAATGGTATAGGATGACGAATCTATGTGACTGAGTAGCTCTTTTACAGAGACGATGTCATCATAGATGAGTAAACCATCATTTTTTAATTTTGAGAGATTTATTTCGATGGAGTCTTGATCAAAAGCGATTAAGATATCCAATGCATCATCACAGCTTAATATTTTGTGGGTACTTATATCAATGACATAGTTGGTATGTCCACCCTTTATTCTGGAAGAAAAGGTTCTATAGCCAAAGGCATAATAACCTGCTTGGGAAAGGGCTCGGATAAAGGTGTCTCCAACACTGACGATTCCTTCACCTTGAATACCTCCAAGCATGAGGGTTATTTTTTTTGTCAAGATCATCACTCCTCAGTTACATTCTATTTTGTCTACATTATATCTACCTACAAAGTTGCTTTTTTAATCAAGAAAAAATAATTCCATCTGTATTATATGCCTTTCCAATAAATATATAAATAGGCAGAGGAAATATATTACAGTTTATAACCGTGGGAAAAGAGTACATAGAATACATAAAAAGGCATCAAGAGGAGAATAATGTTTATATACAAAGATGGAGGTGTAATAAATGGTTGAAAAAAGAGGACAACAAGGACAACAAGTGCAACAAGGGCAGCAGGGAAAGCAAGGACAGATGGGCATAGGCCAGATGTTTATAAGAATTCTGGTCTCCATGATCGTACTTGCAGTTGTAGCATTTTTTACCCCTTATTTTTCCATAAGAGGATTTGTGCCGTTGCTTTTTGCTGCAATCGTCATTGGTGTAGTGGATTATTTGATTGAGAGGTTTACAGGATTCAATGCGACACCTTTTGGTAGGGGCATCACAGGATTCATTGTAGCAGCACTTATTATTTATCTAACAGGATTCTTAGTGACAGGTGTAACCGTAACCTTTATGGGTGCTATCTTGGCAGCACTAGCTATTGGGATTGTGAATATGATTATACCTGGCAAAGGAGTATTTTAAAAAACGCTTAGTTAATAAGCGTTTTTTTTCGATAAAACATTCAATAAAAACAGAGATATACAGCTCCCTGTATATTGAATAAATTTGAAACAAAGGAATGCATAAGCTGACGAATTGTGGTAAAATATGTATTGCATCATTAAAAATGTACAGGTTGATTGTAGATAATATAGAAAATAATACATTGGTGAGGGAGTGTACATATGAAGGGGGACAAGACAATTACAGGGATCATTGTGATCCTAACGATGATACTCATGGGTGGTACCGTGGGTATGGCAACCAGTTATTACTTGGCGACCAGCGCTGCACCGGCAGTGGCACAGGGGGAATCGTTTAGGACACTTGACCAAGAATTGGAACAAAGAATTGCGGAGCCAGCAAATACTGAGGATATAGAAAACAAAATAGAAAGCCCGATAGAGCAGAAACAACCTAAGATGGAAATCCATACGGAACATATGGAGGAGCTTCAACAAGCTTTGGATATATGGAAGGAAATCATGTTTCAAACAGCAGAGGGAGCATTAACCCATGAGGATGCTGGAAAGCTACTATATTCGTTATCGGGTGATGTTTATAGAAGAAATCTTCCTGAAGCATTCTCTACATATTGGATGAGAAGTGTCATCAAGCATCGGAAAGATCCAGCAAATGAGATGAAGGAAATACAGTTTTCTGAGGTTGGGCATGAAAAGAATGGCATGGTACTTGTAAATGTAGTGGAGGTATATGCGAAAACTACGGCATCCTACCAACTTAAACTCAAGAAAGAAAATGGACAATGGCGTTTTATTACCCAGATTTTATAGGAGGGCTTGAGAATATCTCAAGCTTTTTTCTATATCTAGGAAATTATGGTCTCCAATTTTCTTGATATAGGGGATTTCTAAAGGGGTTCACCTCCTAATACTATCGCTGCACAATCAGATAATTGAGAGGCACATATATCGCAGAAAGTTTAAATCTTCAACTGTTTTAAGCTGTAGAGATTCTGAGAGTCTTATTCGAAGGAATCTCTATTGCGTCATGAGCATTTGCGGAGCAATTTGCGATTTTTATGTCCAATAATTGGAGGGTCACAGCGAAGCGTCATAGGGCGAGTGTCATCACGAATAAGTGATGACATGTTACGAGCGCCGCCGAGATGGTGAGGCGGCCGTGTGCAAAGCACCGATTAGTTCCCTGTGAAAGAACAAAAGCATTACCTTTGATTCTAGAGCATATAATGCTTTTGTTCCTTTTAGCAGCTAGGAAATTCTTCGATATATTCTATAGATGAAAAAGAGGAAGTGCCATTGACTTTGTAGAAATATTTAAATGATAAAAGGATAAACCATTGAAGGAGAATCGAAAATGAGGAAATTCATGATCGTATGTTTTATATTGTCACTCATGGGATCGGTCGTTTATGGAGATGATGCTGTGTTGGGTGGAATAGGAAATACTGTTTATCCAATATATGATACCCAGGTAGAGATGTTGTCTGAGAAGGTAGATATTGAAGTAAGGGGAGAGTATTCCTTTGTGCGATGCGAGTTTCTTTTTAAGAATACTGGTGAAAAAGAGACAATGATGGTAGGGTTTCCAGCCTATGGGACATTACCTCCTAATGAAGATCGAGTATCCTTTGGAGATGATGAGAAACTCTATGATTTTAAGACCTATGTGGATGGACAAGGACAGCCTACAGTCATAAAGGAAGGTTTAAAAGAAGAAGGGAATAATCAAGGAACGATGTATTATGCCAATTGGCATGTATGGGAAATGCAATTTGATAAGGGTCAGGAACGAAGGGTGGTCAATACCTACCGCATAAAGAATGGATATGACTCAATGGGAGGTAGAACTGTAAAGTATATTTTAGAAACAGGGGCTACTTGGAAGAATAGGATAGGGTATGGAAAAGTGAGCATTCATTTTGACCAAAAGATAGATCCTCAGGATTTTAACATCGTAGGCTATCGAGAATATGAAAGAAATGGGAATGTTACCATCGCAGTATACCCTGAGGAAAACAAAATCACTTGGGAGTTTTTCGAGTTGGAGCCTAATTTTAATATTGAATTATATTGTCAAGAACCGATGGAAAGGCAGCGCCATCTCATTTTCGATTCATTTGAGCATGGGAAGAACAAGGAAAAGGATATGGTGAAAAACCATGGGGAAACAGCATACAATGCGTATGTATCTGGTAATGATCATCGCGCCCTTGAGGCAATGAAAAAAGTGAATGGGTATAAGGAACATGGAGACAGGGAGGTAGCAAACTATGCCTTAGAAGTAGCCAATTTTCTTGATTACTATCGCGGGCTGATTCATATGAAACAAGGAGATACCCAGAATGCTATCTATTATTTAAAGCTAAATGGATTACTAGAAGATAGGAACTTATACCTATTGAGTCAGTTATACAAGGTCACTGGTCAACATGATAAGTATATACAAATGCTGAATCGAATCATCAAAGGAAATGTACATGAAAATGTCCTGGGGATTTGGGCAAAGCAAGAGGGGAGAGCCTTGCCCCAGGGAATAAAAGTAAAGTATGGTATCGGCAGTGATGATTCCCAGGTTGTAGAATCGAAAGAATCAGTGGAAACAGAAATTAAAACCATAGATGCAAAGAAAGAGGATTTTTCCTTTAAGGGTTTTATCATGTTCAATATGGGAATCGTAATTTTTATATTTGTAATCTTTTGGAATATAAAAAAAAGATAGAAAACACAGGTTCTGGATATATATGGACTATTAAGAAGCTCAATAGAGTAGCTTGCTTAAAATATATGAAAAATGGTGTGAGATCAATGAAAAAGATAAATAGATACATTATTTTGTACATGATGATTATGGGCTTTGTGTGGTTTGTCCAATTCAAAATGGTAGAGAACACCATGGGGGCTTCGGGTCAACAGTCGAACAATTCTGTAGCTGCCGTAGTGATCTCGTCGGCTGAAGGACAAGATGGTGAGCAAGTCGATCTAGCCGCAGAGTCAGTGCTTTCTAATGGAGAACAAATTATTGAGATTCAGGAAAAAATTAGGAGGCCTGTAAATTATATCGTAAAGAATCAGATCCATTATAAAGGAAGTGGAGAAGAAAAAAAGATTGCCCTTACCTTTGATGATGGACCAGATCCTTATTATACTGGAAGGGTGCTAGATTTTTTAAAGGAGCAGCAAATAAAAGCAACTTTTTTTCTTATAGGGGTCCATGTGGAAAAATACCCGGAGGTAGCGGCACGTATTGCAAAGGAAGGTCATGACATTGGGAATCATAGCTGGGGGCATAAAAAATTCACGTGGCTTCCGGCGTCGGAGATTCAAAGAGAGTTGGAGAAAACAGGAAGCCTCATTGAATCCATTGCAGGATATCAACCTAAAATTTTTAGGCCACCCTATGGCACAATGAATAAAAAAACCTTGGAAAAGGTAAATGCTGCAGGCTATAATGTGGTAAATTGGTCGGTGGATACCAAGGACTGGAATGGTACTACTGTATCAAAGATGATGTATCATGTTAAGATGCAATTAAAGCCTGGGGGGATTGTTCTCATGCATAGCAGCGGGAAAAAACAGGCCATGGAGAATATGCTGGCATCTTTGCCAGAGATCGTCCAGTTAGCTAAAGAAAAAGGATATGAATTTGCAACAGTTCCAGAGGTTCTTGGGTTGGAGGAGAAGTCAGAAGCCAGGGTTGAGGAAGAGAAACAAGGGGAGTAGATATATGTTGATAAAGACGGAAATATCTGGAGGTATATATTTGAAAAATTGCCCTTGAATATTTCAAGGGTTTTGTTTTTGAAAACTGTAGACATGAAGAGTGGACACTACTATAATAATTACAATATGGAATGCCCGAGAACTTGGACAGGGGGGATTTGCTTGGAGAGGGGAGAACAGAAACATCAGGATCTCAAGGAAGGCTTAAAGGGAGGCATACCCATGGTGATAGGATATATACCCATCGCTATGGCATTTGGAATATTAGCAAAAACGGAAGGTGTTTCTCTCCTGGACAGCATGCTGTTTTCAATATTGGTTTTTGCAGGGGCTAGTCAGTTTATGGCCTTAAATTTACTGGCATTGGGTGTAGGTACAGGGGAAATTATTTTAGCAACCCTATTGATGAATTTCCGCCATTTTTTGATGAGTGCCTCCCTAGCCGCTAAATTCCAGGAGAAAAGAAAAAGATGGATCCCTTTGGCAGCATTTGCGATAACCGATGAGACCTTTTCAGTGGCGGCTCTAAGACCGGGACCGTTGACATTGCATTATTTACTACCCATGGAGTACAGCGCTTATGCAGCATGGGTAGGGGGAACAGCCCTTGGCTACCTTTTAGGGGGTGCATTACCAGACCTGGTGAAGGCAAGTATGGGGGTTGCCCTCTATGCCATGTTTGTTGCTATCTTGGTACCAGAGGTGCGCAGATCAAAGGTTGTGACAACCTTAGCCCTTGGGGCAGGGATATTGAATACGTCACTGAATTATTTTAGCATTGTAACCTCAGGATGGAGCCTAATTCTTACGATTCTTTTCGTATCGGCTGCGGGGGCCTGGATATTTGATGGGGAGGAGATGGCAAATAATGAATAACATGCTGGTATTAATTGTAGGGATGATGGCAGTTACTTATCTGCCTCGGTTAATTCCATTTTTTATTGTTTCTCAAACAACGCTGCCTAAGAGAATTCATAGGTTTTTACAGTTTATTCCCTATGCTGCCTTAGGCGCATTGGTTATTCCCGGTGTGTTTTCAGCAACGCCGAACATGCCTTCAGCAGCACTAGCAGGAATTTGCTTCGCAGGTATATATGGATGGTTTAGAGGGGGCATCATCATCCCTGTACTGGGATCCATCTTGGTTACTTGGATGATGTTGTCATCGAGGCTTGGCGTGGGTTTGTAGTGCTGGCTTTGTTGATTTAGCAGAAAGGGGAGAGAATGTGTATACATATTTATTACAGGGTTTCATGTTAGGGCTTGCCTATGTGGCACCCATCGGGATGCAGAACTTATATGTGATCAATACGGCAGTAAGCATGAAACGGATAAGGGCATATCAGGTGGCGTTCATCACAATCTTTTTTGATATTTCCCTTGCCATTGCTTGTTTTTTTGGTATGGGATTACTAATGGATCAATTTGCTCTTTTAAAAAAGGGGATTCTCTTGGTTGGGGGGGCAGCAGTCATTTACATAGGTATCAACTTGGTACGATCGGTGCCTCAAATTGATCAAGGGGTACATGTAAATAAAACGCTCTTGGAAACAATAGCAGTTTGTTTTGCTGTGACATGGTTAAATCCCCAAGCACTGATTGATGGTTCCCTTCTTTTGGGTGGCTTCCGTGCTTCTTTGCCAGTGGAGTCATCCCAACAATTTATTTATGGTGTGTGTGCTGCATCCTTCATGTGGTTTATGGGTCTGGCTACCGTCACCTCAGTGTTTAGAAGTATGATCAATAGTAAGGTATTGCGGTGGATCAATTGGATTTGTGGAAGCATTATTATTTATTATGGCTTCAAGCTATTATATGATTTTATACAGATGCTGTAAAAAGATGTCCTATAAAACATGAGAGAGAAATGGAAATTATTTTTTTTATCAATCCTTCGCATATCGAAATGTTTACATGGGTTATGGAGAAAAAAGGATTTTAGAAAGGGATGAAACATATGATTCAAGGACATTATGGAGAGATAGCAGCTTTTATCACAGCAGTGTGCTGGACCATTACAGCAGTAGCTTTTGAAACGGCAGGTCGTAGAATTGGATCCTTATCGGTAAACCTTATTCGTCTGGTGATGGCCTTTGTGTTAATCGGTTTATACACCTTGTTTTCCAGGGGCATGTTTTTACCGTTGGATGCCACGAGGGAAGCCTGGATTTGGTTGACCCTATCAGGACTGGTGGGCTTCGTGATAGGAGATTTATTTTTATTTCAAGCCTACGTAGAAATCGGCTCTAGGATTTCTATGCTAATTATGGCTACAGTACCGCCAATCACTGCGTTAACAGGTTTTATCCTTATGGGAGAAACGTTAACCCTCATGGATTTTCTAGGCATGTTCATCACCATAGGTGGTATCGCCTTGGTTATTTTGGTAAGAGGATCAACGGAGGAGAAAAAGGTAGAACTTTCCCATCCAGTAAAGGGTTTGGTGTATGCTTTTATTGGTGCCCTGGGGCAAGCCTTTGGATTGATTCTGAGTAAATATGGTATGGGTAGTTATGATGCCTTTGCTGCCACCCAAATTCGCATTATTGCGGGAATCATTGGATTTATCATGGTTGTTACCTTTGCAAAGAGCTGGAGAAAAATTTACGACGCGTTCAAAGATCTTATTGCCATAAGAAATACAACCATTGGTGCATTCTTTGGTCCGTTTTTGGGCGTATCATTTTCTCTTTTGGCGATTCAACATACGACCACGGGGGTTGCTTCTACCATTATGTCCATCAATCGTATATTGATTATTCCAGTCGCCGTTTTTGTATTTAAAGAAAAGGTATCCATGAAGGAAATTATAGGGGCATTGATCACCGTAGCAGGCGTATCTTTGTTATTTATGTAGAGTAAGGAAAACTTATGGAAATGATATAGTAGGGAACAGGCATGCCTGTTGCGAATAGGTAAGAATGGAGTGTTGTATATAGAAAAAATGTTTTAGAATGGAGGAACGTATATGGAACTACGAAGAATAAAGGATCAGATTTATTACATACCCAATGTGGTAAATATAGGCTGTATTGTCAATGGTGAAGAGGCTATTCTCATTGACACAGGATTAGAAGATGCTGTGGGGAAAAAGATTGTGAACTTGCTAGAAAAAGAAGGACTCACCCTTAGGGCAGTAATCAATACCCATTCCCATGCGGATCATTTTGGTGGGAATGCTTATATTAAAGAAAAAACAGGAGCCATCATCTATGCCCCTGCCATTGAAGAGGCAGTGATTAAATATCCTTATTTTGAACCTATGTACCTTTTTTCAGGGGCAAACCCAGTAAAGGAGCTGCAAAACAAGTTTCTGATGGGGAAACCTTCCCCTGTAGATTATGTGATTGGGATGAAGGAACATACCTTAGATATATTGGGAATGTCTCTGAATGTTCTTCCTTTACCGGGGCATTCAATGAATCAAATAGGCATTGAAATCGACGATGTGTTATTTTGTGGAGATGTTTTTGTTGCGGAGGAAGTATTGAGGAAGCATAAGATTCCCTTCAATATGGATATTGAGAAACATAGGGAAACCTTGCATTGGTTAAAGGATACGAACTATGAATGGTATATTCCGTCCCATAGCGGTCCTATTCAAGGTGTGAGAGAGATTGCGGAAATCAATCTAAAGGTATTGGGTGAGATAGACCAGTGTATTGAGGAGCTTTTGATAGAGAAGCAATCTTCCGAGGAACTTATACGTAATGTTTGTGATGCCTACGAAATTCAGTGCACGAATTTAGGCCAATACTACCTGTTTCATACCGCCATTATGGCCCATATCGGTGCCTTGTCAGACCAAAAGAAAATTCGATCCCAGGTTGAGAACAATCAGGTATATTGGACGTTGACCTAGAAGGTTTAGGTTCAGGATAAGGGTGTAGGGGCGATTCACGAATCGCCCGTAGACCACAGATATCCCCATTATTTTCTAGATAACCTGGGTAAATAGATTCTTATCTTAGTACCCACCTCCACAATACTTTCTACCTCAATGCGTCCTTTATGCCTGTCAATGATCAACTTGGCGATAGACAATCCAAGGCCATGACCCCCACTGGCTTTCGTCCTGGATTTATCTGAACGATAGAAACGATTAAAAATATGAGGAATATCCTCTTTCGGTATACCCGCCCCTGTATCTTCAAGGGCAATGACAATATGCTTTTTTTGGAGAGAGGTCTCCAGTCGGATGATTCCATCTGCTGGGGTAAATTTTACGCTATTATCGACAAAAATTCGCAGTGCCTGCTTTAATGTTTTCCGATCTGCTTGCAGGGTAATCATTTCTTTTGATACATATTGAATATCGTGGGTAGTATCTATCAATCGGGTTTCCTTGGCAATCTCATCCATTAAATCATTTAAAAGAAATTCTTCTAGCTCTAGGTTTTGCAGCCCTTTATCACTTCTAGCAAGGAATAGCAATTTTTCCATAAGGGATTGCATATTTTCTGCCTCACCCTTGATGGCAGTAATAGATTCTTCTAATATGGCCCTGTCATCCTTGCCCCATCGGTCTAATAAATTGGCATAGCCTCCAATCACTGCAATCGGTGTTCTAAGTTCGTGGGAAGCGTCGGATACAAATTGATTTTGGCGATCATAGGAAGCCTGGATGCCATCGAACATTTCATTGAAGGTTTCTGCCAGCTCTTTTAACTCATCCTGGGAGCCCCTCACATCTAATCGACGGTTTAAATCATAAATGGTAATATTCTTAACGGTTTCTGTCATGGTTTCGATGGGTTTCAACATTCTTCTGCTAAGGCTGGAGCCAGTGATCAGAATGACAACGACACCAATACCGTTAATCACCAGTAGCACAAGGGCTAAAATCTGAATATATCTATTTTCAGTTTTCATATTTTTTTCTACTTGAATGAAAAAGTTTTCATGATTTGTAACCCAGGATTTGGTTAGCACCATAGACTGTCCATGGCGTAGATCCAAGACCGTAGGTGTATTCAACTCCTTTAACAATTGAATTTTATTGGGATCATTTTCTGTGGTGTAGACAATGACCTTTTTCTCGTCAAAGACATGGACCTGCAAGTTTTCCTGTACTGCCATGTGAGCAATTTTCTCTTGAGAGATTTGGCCAGTTTCATCGGTATAATACGTAGAGATAAATTGATTATTTCTCTCTACATCCTTTCGAAGTTCCTCCAATAGAAAAAAACGAAAACCTAAAAGAATGCTGGCGTTAGACAAAAGTAACAGGATTGAGATAATGAAAGCATAGACCACTGTGATTTTAAAGGTGATGGAGAAACGAAAAAGTCTTCGAATTCTGTTTTTAGTACTGGTTAAAATCTTTCCAAAAACATGGAAAATCCCACCTATACCCTTGAAAAGATAAGGGGAATGTCTAATAAATACTTGTATACCATAGAAAATAAATAGGATAAGCTGGCGCAAAAGGTTGTAGAATTTTTTTAAACTACTCATCTTTGAAAAGATATCCCACCCCTCGAATGGTATGGATGTATTTATGGTGATATTTTTCATCGATCTTACTACGTAAGTAACGAATGTATACATCCACCACATTGGTATCTCCAAGATAATCATATCCCCATACTGTTTCTAGAATTTTGTCTCGGGTCACGACAATATTTTGATTCTCCATAAGATATTTTAACAAGTCAAATTCCCTTTTGGTTAAGTCGATGGGCTCACCCTGAAAGGTTACCAGGTGTTGCTCTAAATCTAGCTTAAGGCTGCTGATACCTAGGGCTTTTGATAGTTGATTCTGACTTTGTTTACGCTTTAAAGCCACGCGAATCCTCGCCAGGAGTTCCTCAATGGCAAAGGGTTTAGTGACATAATCATCGGCCCCTAGATCTAATCCCATGACTTTATCCATGGTGTCGTCCTTAGCTGTCAGCATAATAATGGGCGTCTCCATACTTTGCCGAACACGGCGGCAGACCTCCATACCATTGAGACCTGGTAACATCACATCTAGTATGATAAGGTCGAAATTTCCCTGAAGAGCCTTTTCTAAACCCGACCTGCCATCATGGGCTAAGGTGATGGCATAGCCTTCATATTGTAGTTCCAACTCTAAAAAACGTGCAATTTTTATCTCATCTTCCACGATTAAAATACTGGGAGCATTCAATGTATTTCACTCCTATCACCGATGCTTTTATTTATATTATAGCGTATTCTCTCAAAATAAACATAAATAACCTACATAGCCATGTAGGTTATTAGGGGTAAAGAAGATGTATTATGTTATTTTTCTTCAGATTGGGTATTAACATCGTTACGCAGTTTATCTGTCATGTCGTTTACTGCTGTGGACACTTTATCGAATACCTTGTTGATCGGTAAATCTTCTCCATTGTTTTTTTCAATTTTAATTTTATGCTTTGTGAGCAGGGCCACAGGTAATCCAATGACCACAACTGGTGTAGCTACGATACCAATGATGATAGCAGCTGTAACCGATAGATTGATAATATTCTCAGAATCTTTTTTGATGATAAATTTTGTTTGATTTCCTTTTCGAAGAACATCCTTCATAGAAGCTACAAACTTGCTTTCACAATGAACCTTCTTCTCAGGGCGAAGCTTCATTTCCTTTTCCAGATATACCAATGCTTCCACAAGATCATTGTTACACTGCTCTAATGCTTCTTTGGCATCCTGATAACTTACATTTGCCCTTTCTCTTAATAAATCGATCTTTTCCAATGTGATTGACATATTTATCCCTCCAAATAGCTTTTTCTATCATTGTCTGATATAGTTAGTATAGAATATAGGGATTAGAGCATCTTTAAAGAAAGATTAGAATTTGATTAGAAAATGGGAATAATAATAAAAAATTATTGGAGTGTGAGAAGATGCGCATATTTATTGCCATAGAACTAGAGGATGATTTAAAAAATTACTTAGGAGAGAAACAGCAGGAAGTGAAAGAGCAAAGTGAAAAGGGAAATTTCACTAGGCTACAAAACTTACATCTAACCCTTCGATTCATTGGAGAAGTTTCTACGATGGATGTGGAGAATATTAAGGAAGCGATGGAAGCGGTAACTGAAAAGATGAATGGATTTGAAATGACATTAGGGCAATTAGGGGAGTTCCCCAGGGGGAACAAAGAGATCGTCTGGATTGGAATTGATCAAGGACAGGAAGCCCTCCAGCAGCTCTTTGACAAGTTAGAAGAGGCCCTTGAGGAAAAGGGTTGTCCTAGGGAGGAAAAGGGGTTAAGACCTCACATCACTTTAGGTAGAGAGATTGTTTTGCGAAAACCTTTCGAAGAGATATCAAAAGAAATCATGGTAGAGTCCAAGACCATAGGTGTGAAGGGCATTACCTTGATGAAGAGTGCCCGTATACGGGAAAAGCTCACCTATATTCCTATATATCACAGCAGTTTACAATAAAATACGCTTAAGCTTGAAAACATAGGGGAATAAGTAAATTGTAATGATATGAAGAAGGAGGGAGACCCATGGAAAAGAACGATGGCAATGGGGTAAAAGGAATGTTAAAAGTCCATAGGGATTACTTTGAAATGGGTCAAACCAAGGATATTGGTTTCCGAATACAACAGTTAAAACGATTAAAGGGCGCTATTCAAGCTTACGAAGGTGAGATCATGGAAGCCCTATATAAAGATCTGAGAAAACCTGGATTTGAGGCCTATGCCTCAGAGGTAGGCTATGTATTAGATAGCATCGGATATACGCTAAAGTATATAAAGGAATGGGCAAAGGTACAGAAGGTAAAAACACCCATGGTTCATTTTGGAGCCAAGAGTTTTATCTATCCCGAACCCTATGGTACCGTACTAATTATTGCGCCGTGGAACTATCCTTTTCAACTGATGATTGAGCCTATGATTGGAGCCATGGCCGCAGGGAACTGTATTGTGCTAAAACCATCAGAATACGCACCCCATATTGGGAAGGTCATGGAAAAAATGATTGGAGAATATTTTGATGAGAGATATATACGGATCATTAGTGGTGGTAGGGAAGTGACTACAGCGCTGATTCACAACGCCTTTGATTATATTTTTTTTACGGGTAGTGTACCTGTAGGTAAAATCGTGATGGAGGCTGCTGCCAAAAACTTAATTCCTGTGACCCTGGAACTTGGAGGGAAGAGTCCGTGTATCATAGATAAGCAGGCAAATTTAGAAGTTGCTGCAGAGAGAATTGTATGGGGCAAATTTGTAAATGCAGGACAGACCTGTGTAGCACCTGACTATTTATTAGCCCATAGGGAGATTAAGGAAGAGCTGATTCAAAGGCTCATAGCAACGATCCATAAGTTTTATGGGGACAACCCAGCGGATAGTCCTGATTACTGTAGGATCATCAATGAAAAGCATCTGCAACGTCTCGTTGGATTGCTAGAGCATGAGAAGATTATTACTGGAGGCAGTTATGATGTCTCTGACTTGTATATAGCCCCTACCCTTATGGATCAGGTGACATGGGAGGATCCCATCATGGCCGATGAGATTTTCGGACCTATTTTACCTATTATAACCTATGACGATCTAGATGCTACAATTCGTAGGATTAACGAAAGGCCTAAGCCCTTGGCGCTATATCTGTTTACAGAAAACAGGGGTATACAGGATATAGTCATTGAGAAGATTTCCTTTGGCGGGGGTTGTATCAATGATACCCTCTCCCATGTGGCATCTCCTCATATACCCTTTGGCGGGGTAGGTGCATCAGGAATAGGGGCATACCATGGGAAGAACAGCTTCGATATTTTCTCTCACCATAAGAGCGTCATGAAGAGAACGACTAGATTTAGTATTCCATTGGCATTTCCACCCTATGGGGAACGGATTCGTTTGTTGAAGAAGCTGATGAAATAAAAAAAACAAGGAAAATATTGACTAAAACTACCAGTTTATGGTATATTTTATATGCAGATAATTTTTTATGAGAAGGAGGTCGTGTTTTATGAGAAGTAGTATAGTTTTGGATGTAGCAGTATTTAATGTTTTGAATAATGGCAACGGCCTTCATCAAGAGGATTAAAGTATTTTTTATCATTTGATATTTTAAGCCATAGGGTCGTTACGTCCCTATGGCTTTTATACTTCTTATCTATATAAGTAATGGAAAAGTCATGAAGCATTGCTGTGTCCTTAGGGCACAGGGGATGAGTCGTGACTTTTTTGTTAGAAGAAAAGCCTCTAACATCTGACTTCTAACGCCAGTACGAAATATCTGCTGGAAGGAGTATCAATTTTCATTCATTATAATATTTTACAGATACACAGTAAAAGGGGGAACAAAATAGATGAACTATCTGAAGCAATTATTAAATCCTTATAAGGGATTGCCAAAAGAAGTCTATGTAATCTTTATTGCAAGAATCATCAATGCATTGGGATGCTTTGTCATGCCTTTGATGACGATTATACTAAAGGATAGTATCGGACTATCCAATCAACTGGTAGGTGTATATATCAGCGCGGCAGGACTGCTATTCTTGCCTGCATCTATGATTGGTGGTAAATTGGCTGATACTGTTGGAAGAAAAAAGGTTATTGTATTCTTTGATGTTATGGCTGCTATGCTCTATATTACTTGTAGTTTTATGGAGCCTTCCATGAAAATGATCTATGTGATTATGGCTGCTTCCGCATGTATGGTGACAGCAGGGCCAGCCCATGATTCCCTCATGGCGGATATTACAACACCACAGAACCGTGAAAGCGCTTATGCCCTCTCCTATATGGGGTGGAATCTTGGCTTTGCCATAGGGCCTTTTATTGGTGGAATGCTCTATGAGAACCATCTTCCATGGATCTTCCTGGGGGATGCATTTACTGCACTGGTATCCTTGAGTCTGGTGGTTTTATTCATAAAAGAAACGATCCATAAAACTGAGGAGGAAATTACCGATGAAAGCCGAGTGTTGGAGAGACGGGAAAAGGGATCAATCTTTGCAGTTCTTTTAAAAAGACCTATACTCATATATTTTTCCCTGATTATTTTTGGATTTAACTTCGTTTACTCCCAGTGGTCTTTTTTAATTCCCCTTCATATGCTGGAGAAGTTTCCTGCGTATAAGGCCGAGTACTATGGTCGACTGGCTAGCTTTAACGGATTGATTGTCATCCTTTTCACACCTTTGATCACATACTACTTTCGAAAATCAAAAGGTATACGGCGAATGGTTTATGGTGGGCTACTCTATGCTATTGGATTTGGTATGCTGGGGATATTCAATGGATTGTCTCATTTTTTTATATCTGCTTTTATCTTTACTTTGGGAGAAATATTACTGGCCATTAGCACAGCTCCCTTTATTGCCAATCATACGCCTGCATCCCATCGGGGGAGAATGAGCGCCGTGATTCCAATGATTTTTGGTATGGGTCAAACTTTGGGGCCCATTGGTATGGGTCAGATTTTGAATCATACCAATATTGAGTTGGCTTGGCTGCTTATGGGTGGTATAGGCATAATCTTTACGATTCTAATGTTTGTATTAGAACAGCAAGAGGAGAAAAAGCAGATTAGGATAGCTGAAAAGCAGGTATGCTAAAACATAAGGAATAAGATGGATAAAGCATCTATAAAGTTGAAGGAAAAGAGAATTTAATGAAGAAATAATAAGGTAAAGCAAAGGTGGAAGCCTAAGGGACTAAATATGTTGGGGGTGTAAGAGATGAACAGTGAAGGGCAGAAAGTAATCGCTTTGATCCATCACGATTTCGAGGATCTGGAGCTGTGGTATCCTATATTACGGCTGAGAGAAGAGGGCGTCCAGGTGGATGTTGTAGGGGAAAAGGCAAAGGAACAGTACATCGGAAAGTATGGTGTGCCTGCCTATTCGGACTACAGTTTTGCAGAGGTAGATCCAGGGCAGTACGATGGCATCCTAGTGCCAGGGGGATGGGCCCCAGATAAACTAAGAAGATTTCCAGAAGTATTAGATATGGTGAAGAAGATGGATGAAGCACAGAAACCCATTGGACAAATTTGTCATGCTGGATGGGTTCTCATATCTGCCAAGATCCTGAGTGGAAGAAAAGTCACCAGTACTCCAGGGATTCGGGATGATATGGAGAATGCAGGAGGGATTTGGTTGGATGAAGCTGTAGTGGTGGATGGCCATTTGGTATCCAGTCGTCGCCCGCCAGACCTTCCAGAATATATGAAAGCATATATAGAGGTTCTAGGAAAATAAATAGTTGTTCAATTTCCCTGGGTCAGGCATTAGCCCTTGGTGTGTAGTGTTTGCAAGATGAAAGCAAATCTGAATCCCAAGGGTTTTCTTATGAATTATTTTTGGCATGATGCAACGGGCAAAAACATTATTGTTCACGTGTGCACGCCATGATATGATAAGCGTGGGGTGGCAGCATGAACATAACGATGAAAGATATTGCAAAGCTTATTTGTACCAAATCTTTTGATGGGACAATAATGAAGATTTGTGGAGACAATCTCAGAAATGAAGGGGAGTTTGTTATGAAGAAGGATAAAATCTTTAATTTTGGAATCATAGGTGCTGGGAATGTTTCGAAAGTGCATGCTAAAGCAATACAGGAAATAGAAAATGCACGACTGGTGGCTATCAGTGGCAAGAATATAGATAAGGTAAGGGATTTAGCATCAGCATTTGAAATAGAACATATTTATACAGATTACCATGAAATGCTGAAAAGAGAAGATATAGATATCGTATGTATATTAACTCCCAATGGTTTGCATGCTGAAATCGGCATGGCTGCTGCGAAGACGCAAAAACATATCATCGTTGAAAAACCAATCGATATTTGCTTAGAGAGTACGGACGCACTGATTAGGACTTGTAGGGCTGAAAAAGTAAAGCTTGGGGTTATTTCTCAGCACCGATTTGATACATCCACTGAAGTACTTAAGAAAGCCGTAGATCAGGGGAAATTAGGAAAATTAGTCTTAGGTGATGCTCATATCAAATGGTTTAGATCTCAGGCCTATTATGATAGCGGTGCATGGAGAGGTACTTGGGAAATGGATGGGGGTGGTGTCTTGATAAATCAAGGTATCCACACCATCGACTTATTACTTCATATGATGGGTGATGTAGAGACCGTCTATGGTCATTGCAGTATGTTAGGACATGAGAGAATTGACGTGGAAGATGTAGCCACAGCTGCCCTAAGATTTAAAAATGGAGCATTGGGAACCATTATCGGATCTACCTGTATATTTCCTGGCTTGCCTGCGAGACTAGAAATACATGGGACCCAGGGTTCAGCGAGAATCGAAGGCGATCAATTGGTGCTCTTTGAGGTAACGGAAGAAGGCAATCAGCCGATACAGAAGGAAATCATGGGAGAAACGGGAGCCTCCGATCCTATGGCCATCGATTATAAATCCCATAAGCGACAGATCGTAGATATGATAGAAGCTATCGAAGAAGATCGAGAACCATTGGTAAATGGTGAAGAAGGAAAAAAAGCTTTGGAGTTGATTCTTGCAATTTATGAATCAGCCAAAACTGGGAAACCAATTAACCTTTAGCGCGTACTTGAGAAGGATATGGATTCATGCTGCATAGGATTCCCATAGGGGTTTCCTGCCATATATCATAAAAAGCCTAACCGATTTTATTGGTTAGGCTTAAAATATTACAATATGAATTGTGCTAATATGCCACCTGCAAGGAAGGAAATGACGAAGCTTCCAACCCAGATCAAGGCGGATTCCTGCCAGCTTCTTTCTTTAAAAATGACCATAATAGCAGCGATACAAGGGACGAACAACGTGATGACAACCAAGGAAACAACGGTTTGTAATGGATTCAACAGTCCTTGAGAAACCAAGTCATTTAATCCAGCTGCGCCGAAATCACGGCGAATAATACCCATAATAAAGGTCTGAGCCGTTTCTTTTGGAAGCTTTAAAAAACCTACGGTGATTGGCGCGAACGCATCCATAGCCGCATCTAAAGCGCCGGTATATTGGAGCATGGTTACCACGATCGCACCAAATACGAACAGAGGACCTGCTTCCACGATGAACATCTTAGATTTAATATATGTTTTTCTTAAGATATTTGATAGCACTGGTATCCTTAACGGAGGAAGATCGATCAATAAATCCGTGGACTCTCCAGGCATAATTTTGTTCAATACCGTTCCTGTTAACACAAAGACAATAAAGATTGTAACAGTGTAAAGTAGAACAATTTTACCACCTAGAGGGGCAATTAACCCGATAATAACACCTAGCTGGGCTGAACAAGGAATTGCCAGGCCCAAAAGCATGGTAGCGATAAACCTTTCTCGTTTAGATCCCAATAATCTTGTGGTAATGGTAGCCATGGTTACACAACCAAAACCAAGGATCATAGGAATGATCGCACGGCCATTGAGGCCTAAGCCTGTCAGCAAACGATCCACGAGGGCTGCAATCCTTGGCAGGTACCCAGAATCCTCCATGATGGATAGGATAAGGTAGAAACCAACAACCAAGGGAAGAAGCAATCCTAACAGGTAAATAGGTGCCATGGTAAGAATGCCAAATTCACCGATTAACAACTGTCCTATAAAGGAAGTTTCATCGACGAACTTTGTCATGATGCCCATGATAAAGTTATAATAGTATTCGCCCATGATAATAGGTTCAGTAATTCCCACCACTGTTTGTGCTACGAAAACACCGATGGCTTGATAAGTTAAATACAGCGCCACGAAAAGAATTGGAATCCCTGTCAAGGGCTTCAGCATCCATCGACCAAGCTTTGTTCGGAAGGATGCACCTTGCTCGGTAGTAGACACAACAACCTTAACCACTTCATCGATTCGATTTCTTCTAAGCTTATAGATATCTTCCCGTTTACCATATTGGTTTTTCAAACCATGTCGCTCCAGGACATTTTCATCCTCTTCGACGACAAGTAGTGCTTCTGCATCTACGTCAACTTGGTCTAGGACTTTTTCCATCAAGGCTCTTACTTCAGGTATTTGATTTCCCACCTTAGCTCTGCTCAAAGCAGCCTTCATTTCTATCATACCTTCTTTCTTGATAGCCGTCGTGGGGATAATCTCCACGCCCAACTCTTTAGAGAGAAGATCTATATCAATATGTAATCCATTTCTCTTTACTTCATCCATCATGTTTAAGGCGATCACCATTGGGATGCCCATGTCAATAATTTGCTGTGTTAGAAACAAATCCCGTTCCAAATGGACGGCATCTACCACATTTAGAATCACATCGGCAAAAAGAATGACATCACGGGCCACCCGTTCTTCATCATTGAAGGAGGAGACACCGTAAACACCGGGTGTATCCATGACTACATCATCTTGGTATTTACCTACACTTATATCAACGGTTGTTCCAGGAAAGTTTGAAACATCCACATACATACCGGTCAAGACATTAAAAAATACAGACTTACCTACATTTGGATTACCGACGAGGACGATTTTTCGAGCCCCTTCTGGAATCTCCATGGTGCAAACAGGATTATGACAGTGCATGATTGTAGTACCTCCTTGGTTTTATAAAGCCTTAATTGCAATTTTCTTTGCTAGATTTCTTCCTATGGCAATTTCCTGCATTCTATTTTGTAAAATCACAGGACCAGCAGGGATCTTTTCTGAACAGATCAGTTTCGCACCTTCATAAATCCCTAATCGTATAGCTTGGGCTCTGATCGTTGCATCAGGAATAGTAATGACTTCAATCTTTTGACCTTTTATGGCTAAATCCAGTGTCATGGTATGTACCTCCTATAAATAGAATTAATAATTAATGTAATCCTGTAATGAAAATCATTATCAATAAAATGGCGTAAATTATTCCCATGTGTTACAAGATAATCATACATGTGGTGAGAATGATTGTCAATATAATAATATAAAAATATCTTGTGATTTTCGTCACAAGATATTTTTATATTATTATATTTTATATGGCAAACCTATGATTATCAATTACCTTAAGGGTTTTTCGCGTAAATATCCATTTGGAAGTAGAAATTGTAGGATTATAATAATATAAACATCCTTCTGTAGGGTCATGACCCTTTAGTGCAAGTTCAGCTGCCAAATAGGATTCTTTTTCGGGGTTTAAGTGGATTTGTCCATCGGAAATTGCTGTAAATTGTTTAGGCTGAAGAATAACGTCTTTTATTGTCTTGGGAAAACTTGTATTCTTCATTCTATTGATGACTACACTTCCCACAGCAACCTTGCCTATAAAACCTTCGCCCCTTGCTTCTGCATGGATTAGTGCTGCCAGAAGATGATATTCTTCTTCTGTACAGGGATAACGAAAGGAAGAACGACTAACATTGCCTGGAATAGGATGAAACTTGATCCTTAGATCGGGTTTCATGGTCGTATACGAGACTTTTGGTCTCAGTAGGTGTAAAAGCATTGGTGACGCCTCCACCAATGATCATAAAAGCCAATGCGAATGTGATGAATGATTGATGTATTTTTTTCATCCGGTATCCCTCCTTTAGGATGTTGCGATTGTTTTGATGGACAGGGAATGATAGGACACTATCTATGAAATATTTGGATAAAAGTCATAGATATATTATATTATTCACAGTTTGTTCAATACATATGAAAACAATGGTTGGCTGAGGAACCAAAAAATTGTAGTGGAGGAAAAAGTTTTATGAAAGCCGTTTTAGTGGATGTTGGTGTTTCATTGTTTTTCATTGAGCTTTTAGAATTATGATATAATAAGAGTATAAGCTTGGCACATTTGAGGAGGCATGTTGTATGCTGGTGAAAAGTCATTTGGATGATAAAAGAATATTTGTAAATGAACATGATGACATACTCAATGCGATTCTTGATTCCGCAGACAATGCCATTGTTGCCATCAATAAAAACAATGAAATCATTGTTTACAATAACGCTGCTGAAAAGATTTTGGGGGCAAAAGTGGAAGAAAGTCTTGGACGGGACATCTATCAGGTGCTACCTAACTCAAGGTTGCCCGAAGTGATTAGGAATGGGAAGAAAGAATTGGAAAAGACCGAAATGTTTAATGGAAAACAACTCATGATTCACCGGACGCCTATTATGAAGGATCAAGAGATTGTTGGGGCTGTGGCAGTATTTCAAGATACTACTGATTTGAGACGAGTTACCCAAGAGTTGGAGATGGAAAAACATATTTCAGAGATTTTAAAAACTATCTTGGATAATGCTTATGATGGCATTGTGGTAGTAGATGAAAGCGGTGTAGTCACCATGATCAATAATGCCTATGCTAACTATCTTGGGGTGAAGGCGGATGGGGTTGTGGGAAAACACGTCACTGAGGTGATAGAAAGCAGTCGACTTCATATTGTTGCTAAAACGGGCAAGGAAGAAATTGGAGAGATTCAAAATATAAAAGGCAAGAATATTGTGGTCATGCGTATTCCCATCATAAAGGAAGGCAAAGTAGTTGGTGTTGTTGGGAAGATCATGTTTAAGGATTTAAAAGAGGTAGGTGTCTTGGCAAATAAAATCAATACTATTGAAAAGGAACTTAAATATTATAAGGATGCACTGTGGCAAGCCAGTGGTGTAAAGTATAATTTTGATAGCATTATAGGGAGCAGCGAGAAAATTCAGGAAGCAAAATATTTAGGTGAAAAAGCGGCCCACACCAATTCCAATGTGCTCATCCGCGGTGAGAGTGGTACTGGGAAAGAGCTTTTTGCCCATGCTATCCATGGTCGGAGTAAACGTGCCATGGCACCCTTCATCAAGGTGAACTGTGCCGCAATACCCAACGAACTATTGGAATCAGAGCTCTTTGGCTATGAAGAGGGAGCGTTTACTGGAGCAAAGAGAGGTGGAAAGAAGGGGAAGTTCGAGTTAGCCAATGGAGGAAGTATTTTCTTAGATGAGATTGGTGACATGCCCCACAACATGCAGGCAAAATTGCTGCGGGTGCTTCAAGAGAAGGAGATTGAGCGGGTAGGTGGTATTGAGAATATTCCCTTGAATGTAAGAATTATTGCTGCCACCAACAGGAACTTAGAAGATATGGTGGAAAAGGGCGAGTTTCGCGAGGACTTATATTATCGGTTAAACGTGATGACCATCACGATTCCACCCCTTCGGGAAAGACCTGAGGATTTAGAACCCTTAGTCCAACACTTGATGACAAAAATCTGTGAGCAGGTTGGAAACTATGTAACTGGATTATCACCCCAGGCTATGAAGCAAATCACAAGCCATGGATGGCCAGGAAATGTTCGAGAACTTGAAAATGTTCTAGAACGTGCTGTGAATTTGGCTGATTACGGAAAAGAAATTCAGGTCAATCATTTATCCCGTTATCTAAAGAAGTCGGAAGCCAGTATCCATAGTGTTGGAAAACGGCAGTTAAAGGATATTTTAGAGGAAGCTGAAAAGGATGCCATCATTGAGTGTTTAAAGAATACTGCTGGAAATCGAACGGAGACCGCTAGAATATTGAATATCAGTCGATCAAGTTTATATGAAAAGATATGGAAGTATGAAATATAGAAAAAGGGGTGCCAAGGGCATCCCTTTTTTAACTTTTATGAAGCTTATCGATGGTAAAAAGCAAACCCAACATGCCTAGGAACAAGAGAAAGGAGCTGATCAAGAATCTAGGATGTAGCAGCTTTGAAAAAGCCAACCGATCAAAATCATTGCCTACATAGCTAAAAATCAACGTAGGAGGGATGGTTATGGCAGTGATTAGCCCTAGCTTGAGATTAAAGCGATGCTGTCTTTTGTTTTCCAGGAAATCATCCAATTCGTCAAGTCCTTGTTTTACCTCGCAGTAAAGGGCTTCGTTTTCAAATAGTATAAACCAATGCTTCCAGATGGCCATGCCCAGTTCGGAATTTGTAATTTGAGTAAACCAGGCTGTATTGGTAAACTTAAGGATTTCAAAGCGAATATGCTCGATTTTCTGCTTATAATGGATGAGGGATTTTAGCATACTGAGTTTTCTACAATAATTAATGAGTGAAATCCGTTGATATAAGGCTAAGATCAAAATGTCCAGATAGTAGGTGGAAAAGTAACAGGGAATATAGGATTCACAGACATTTGGCAATATGTCCTCACCCTTTAGATCCTTATCTACAGTTAAAAGAACACCACCTTCTTTACTAAAGCCGTAGATGGAAGATTTGTGACGGGAGAAATAAATCTGCCCTTGATCTGCAGTACCCAACAAAAACATATTTTCCTTCGCTGGTTCAAAAAGACTACAGCTCCTTAGGGCTTCTAATAGATCTGTTCGTTCACAAATCCATTGTTCCTTCGTCAAGGAATCTTTTTTCACACATACATAACTATAAAAGATTAGGCGATCGATGTAGATGTTATAGATCTTTTCTTTGTGATCGAAGGCGTTGATTTCATCTAGAAGGGTATCAAGAAAATCCTTTAGGGTATATAGAGGTATATTTTGTTTAAACTGAAGCCGTGCCATGGGATAGTCCTTATATAGTGGGCGGATAGGACGCATCAGTTGGTTGATGCGTATGATATCATTCAAGTTTAAGTCTTCTTTGCTGCAGTAAATGGAGAAATAGAGAAAACCGACACCGCCATGGAATATTTTCAGATAGATATTCTCAAACATTAAAGGATAGGCGGCTTCATCGGACAGTACTTCAAAGGATTGATAGCCTTCTAATATGTCTGGTTTCAAGTTGAAATCCAAACTGCTCAATTCTTTGAGCATATGAGGGTTTAAGGATTCCACATCTTTCCTTTCTTGTTCATCTGAGTACATGGTGGGGTATAAAAATTTGATAATGTGTGGAAGAAAGTATTCTGTACGAATATGGTCTTCATCTATCCCACTTGTATAAACATGTAGCTTCCATTGGCTTTCATTTTGGAGCAGGCATTTGATAATATTGGCGTAGTTGCTATCCTCGTAGATAAAAGGATGAATAAAATACATTTTATAGCTATGTATCATAGGCTGTTCCATGAAAAAATCCTCTCCAAGTATAAAATAGTTTTTTGGAGTATTGCCCATGGTAGGAATACTGATACCAAAGATGTGAACTTATGGTAAAATAGAAGCTAGAAAACCATTGATAAAGTAGGGATGTTGGATGAGTGCAGGAAAAATTACTTTATATAAAGGCATGACAGGCAGTGGCAAAACCACCATGTTGATGAATCAGTATAGAAGTTGGATGGATGCGGGGGTTAGTACCCATCAGATTTTGGTATTGGTACGGAATCGGCGACAATCTCAGCAATGGAAGGAAATGATTCAACCTTGTTACTCCGCAAGGCTTAAGCTGTTTTCTTATTTTGGATTTATACAGGAGCAGCTAAAGAAATACTGGCCTTTGATTCAGGAAGACATTGTATCCATAGAACATCATCGATTAGAACCCATATTTATGACCATAGAGACATCTCAAAGTCTTATGGGGCGTATCGTGGACGAGCATAGAAGGCGTGGACGGCTTCTGGATGTTCGGGCTCCCCAGGACCGCATAGCCATGGAGCTGTTACATAATTTGTCCAAAGCTGCCATGGGGAATATAGACTTTCAAGGGATTGGGGAAATCCTATATAGTACCCAAGGAAATCGCGAAAAGGCAAACCATCTTGTCTATCGGGAGATGCAGGAAATTTGCAATCAATATATTGAAGAAACCCTTAGCAAAGGGATATTGGACTATGGCATGACTGTGTATATCTATGATCGATACTTAAGACATATAGAGGCTTATAGGGAACGGTTAAAAGCGGAAAATCCGTATATGATTGTAGACGATTTGGAGGAGGCTGTGCCAGCAGAAATTCGATTCATCCATGATCTTTTGGAAGAGACCAAGGAAACGCTACTATCCTATAATACCGATGGAGAAGTGACCCGTGGCCTAGGGGCATGCCCTGAACTGATAGAGGAGACCATTTTTCCTTTATGTGCACATAAAATACTGGAAGAATGTCATACCAGCGAAGTCAAGCTTCAGTGTTTAGGCCATGAACTGAAGAACAATATCTTATTTCAAGGAAAGTCCGTGGGAAAGGATATATCAAACCCAGAGTGGATTGAGAATGATTTGAGAAGTGAGATGCTGCATAGTATAGGAGAGAAAATACTGTCATTGTTAAAGGCTGGGGTAGCGCCCAGGGAAATTGCAGTTATTTGTCCCACCTCGGATACTGTGACAGAGTATGTTCTTAGACGTCGATTGGAGATAGAAGGTTATGGTCTTGAAAGCATAGCTAGGAACAAAAGAGCCATCGATGGGGTGTACATCAAAGCCCTGGTTACCATGGCATCTCTTGCCCATCCCCAATGGGAATGCTATACGAACCCTGAAGATATTGCCATCACCTTATCAGTGCTTTTACATATGGATCCTATCCGAAGCCAGCTGCTGGCAAAAGAAATCGTCAAGGGGAGGCCTTATCAGTTTCCACTATTAGAAAATATAGATGGGAATGTGAAAAGAAGAATCGGGCAAGGTGCTTTGAAAGAATATGAAATTTTAAGGAATTGGCTAGAGTCTTATATGGGAAGTGGCATCCAAGATATTGAATATTTCTTTCAAAAGTTCTTTGGAGAAGTACTTGTTTTTCTGCCTTATATGGAGGAACAAGGGGGGCTGTGTAAACAACTCATTGATTCTGCAGGAAATTTCTGTATGGTAATGGCTTCCCTCGGAGACCCAGGTATTGAAATCAATCGATGGTTCATCGATGCCATTAAGAAGGGGATGAAATCTGCAGAAACCCAAGGAGAAATTGATCACAAGCGTCATTCAGAACATGTGATTTTGGTGACTCCCTATACCTATTTATCCTTTGGTTTCCAGAGAAAAGTCCAAATTTGGAGTGACGTTTTATCTGAGGAATGGGCAAGCAGTGACGTGAAGGAGTTAACCAATCCCCATGTCTTTTCGCCCAAATGGGATGTCGGTCAACCATGGACAGATGATGCAGGGGAGTATTATAGAAAGAGAAAACTAGGTGTTATGGTGAATAGATTGGCCAATCGGTGTGGTGAAAAAATCATTGCTGCCCAGAGCAGCTATAGCAGGCATGGATATGAGCAAGAGGGATTGTTAGGGGTTGCACTACGGGAAATCTGCAGCAGAAATGATAGGATGCAGAGAAACCTATGAAGAAAGGATTTTGTTTATGAGACCCATTCAATTAAGACCAGGACAAAAAGAGGTTTGTGAGTATCGTGGAGGCTTTTTAGGCGTGCCTTCTGTGCCAGGTGCTGGAAAAACCTTTACCTTGGCTGTGCTGACAGCGAATCTCATTAAGGAAGAACGGCATTTGCCTGGAAAGATCTTGATTGTTACTTATATGAATTCCGCGGTTACCAATTTTAAAATCCGAATAGGGGATCTACTAGAGCAACAGGGCCTTCCTAGAAATAGGGGGTTTGAAGTTATGACCCTTCATAGCTTAGCTATGAAAATCATTAAAGAGAAGCCAGAGGCCTTATTCCTAACAGAGGAATTCGTACCCTTGGATGAAATAGAGCAGAATCGAATTCTCCAGCGGGAAACGACCCAATGGATCGAGGAAAATGATGCTGCCTTTAAAAGTTTTATTGCCTTTCATGAAAAGGATAAGACCATGCAGGTGAAATCAAAAGTGGATCAATGGACGAAAAAGATTAACAATGTGTGCAAAGAGATGATCTCCTATTTCAAGTGTAAGGGTATTGATATTCACCATATTCCAGCGTTGGTACAAGATTTACCCCAACAGTCACTTTTAAGGATGTGTCTTATGGTGTACGATAAATATGATCGATATTTACGCCATATGGGAATGATTGATTTTGATGATCTCATCGTGAAGTCCATTGACCTATTGAAGGCAGATGGGGGGCTGAGAGAAAGGTTTTATGAGAAATATACCTATATCTTTGAGGATGAGGCTCAAGATTCTAGCATGCTTCAAGAGGAATTACTGCAAATACTCTCGGGAAGAAATAGAAATCTGGCCCGGGTGGGAGATAGTAACCAAAGTATCATGGCTACCTTCACCGTATCGGATCCCAAGCTATTTAAACGTTATTGTGAACGCCCTGAAACCCAAATTAGTAAGATTCTGGTCTCCAGTAGAAATTCAAAGGACATCATTGATACTGCCAATTATTTAGTGGAGTGGTCTCAGGAGCTGCATCCCACCGTATTATGCAGGGACAGCCTTGAAAGCCAGATGATCTCTCCCGTGGGAGAAGATGATCCCGTTCCAAATCCAAAGCCCCAGGGCTATACGATTGGAAAAATCATGGCCAAAACCCGAAGGGATGAGTTGTTAAAGGTTGCAAAGAATGCAGACAAACAACAGGGCAAGGGAAAAACCATTGCTGTATTGATTCCCAATGGTTACATTATGGATGAGATGAAGGAACTGATGGATCAACAGGGAATCACCTATAGAGAGGTGAGCAGCTTTCCCAAGGAGCGAGCTATAGCAACGGAAGCCCTAGGATGCATTCTTGATTATATTGCCCATCCCGATGAACAGGAAAAATTTGTCCACTTGCTTACCCAGTACCTCCAGGTAGACATAAGGGAAGATGAAAATCTATTAAGGTTTCTAGCCAGTTGTTATTTAGAGAATATTTTCTATCCAGCAGATGAAGGGGATATGGAAAAAGAGGTACCCCGTGAAATTTTGAGTAGCCCCCATTGGAAGCAACTTTTAGAAAACATTCGCATGTTGAAGCATTTTATGGAGGCGAGTATGGTAGAACCAGAAGCACTGGTACTGCACATAGCCGAATGCTTGCATTTCGATGACGAGCAAATGGCCATCGCCCAAAAGGTGGCCATGGATATTCAATATATGATGCTTCTTAATCCAAACTGGAGAATGGCAGAGCTGGCTGCCCAACTGAAATACATAAGAAATACGTATAATTATTTTGCAAACTTAGTGTATGAGAGAAATGGGTTTACAGCAGAACCTGGCACCATAAACTTGATTACATATCATAAGAGCAAAGGACTAGAATTTGATACGGTATACCTTACTTGTATGACCTCGGAGGAGTTTCCCGCGAAGCTGGAAGACAAATTCCGAAGTGATTATTGGTTTCTCAAACAGGATTATAAGAACCCTACGGCTGTGGCAAAGGCGGAACTGGATAGGCTCTTGGGCGAAGTCCAACCCTTATCTCCCATTGATAAAGCTCGTATTGAGACCATTCAGGAAAGACTGCGGCTGCTCTATGTGGGCATTACCAGGGCGAAGGAAAATCTATTGTTTTCTTGTCATGAAGCCTATGACTCAGATTTTGGGAGAAAAAATGTGACCCCTTCCCACTATTTTCATGTATTGAGAAATTACATTGAGGAGAAGCGAACCAATGAAGGAAACTAGATTAGAGCAGCTATATTTTAGTCAGTATGGGCTTCAATTGTTTCAGGGCTGCCCTTTAAGATTTAAAAGAAGATATTTGGAGGGACTGACTTGGAAGTTTAATAGATTGGGGAATCCCGATGCATTGCAAGGACAGGAGCAAGGTCGTCTATTTCATCTCTTGGCAGAACGCTATTTTCTAGGTATTTCCACAGGTATTGAGAAAATGCCCCAGGAGAAAACCCTTCACCAATGGATCAAGGCTTTGAATGTGTTTGTACCCCTTACTCCAGAAAATCAGTATTTCCCTGAATTTGAATTGCGACTAAACAAAGGGGATCTGAGGCTCCAGGGAAAGTATGATCTTATTAGAGTAGATCCAGGGGGAAAGATCACAATTTTTGATTGGAAGACAGAGGAAAGGCTACTATCCTTGCCCAAGGTACAACGGAGCTTTCAAACCATGCTATATCGTTTTTTAATGGTGGAAGCTGGTGCTGTAGTACTTGGGGAAACGGTTAAACCTGAAAGTATTGATATGATCTATTGGCAGCCCAATCATCCCAGTCAAGCTATTCAGCTTAAGTACTCTAAAGAATTGTATGATCAAGATAAAAAAATTTTGGAAAGTATGGTTGCAGAAATAAAAGTATTTAATTTCAATACCTATAAGAAAGAGCAAACAGATATAAAAATTTGTAGATATTGCGAGTATCATAGCATATGTTATAAGCAACCTGGAAATTATGATGGAATGCCAGGGGAAGATGAAGATGATGACGAATAAAGTTGAAAGATTTTTTTGTATTTTTAGAAAAGTCAGAAGGGATTCTCTAAAAATCCTAGAATAATAGACTATGAAAGAAATTACTCCTTTCTTTCAATTCGGAAACTGCTATGGAAATGGGCACGATATCGTGCCCAAATTTTTTTTGTTTAAAGAAGGTTTTTTATTCTAAGTCTTGTTGTTCTTTCTTTTTCGCTACAAGGTTTTTAATGGCGTCGCCATCGGATACATGCTCTTGGGTGAAACTAATCCCAACACCTACATCTTCTCGATCATGAAGGGTCGGTTCTTTTTTACCGACAATCCCTTTTTTTGTCTTTCTTGTCATGGTGATCCTCCTTAAAATGTATTCAAGATATTATCCATCATGTGATAATATTATTATGCACAAGGAAAACAGAAACATTCACAACATGAGGAGAGAACAGTAATGGAACAAAGGGATATTTTGACAGAGGCTTTACTAAGTACGTCAATTATTTGACCTAGCATTCTTCTTTTCTCTTCGAAGCTAAGGGAAAAGTCTATCAGATCATGAGTTAATGTATAGATCTAAAGAAGGTGCTTTTGTAAGGTATTCATTGTAAATTTTATAGATCTTTCTCAATAAAGAAGACCTGGGAGCATGGGTTCTGCCTCCAGGTCTTTTTCATGTGTCGAATGATCATTATTGAGGGAGGTATATTATCTTAATCTCTTGGAGCTTTTCATCCCATTTCACTTCACATCCAAGATTTTCAGCAATAAATCGGACGGGCAACATGGTTCTGCCAGGGGGAATAATAATAGGTTTTATACTTTTGTTTTGTTCATCGATTTGAAGATTCATTCCATTAACCCTCGCAATATTTTTATCAATCCATACTTCAATGACTTTATCTCTCAGTTCTATCGTGACTTTTCTTTCCTTCTCTGACCAATTAACCTTTGCTCCAATAGCTTCAGCCACATATTTAATCGGAAGAAGCGTCCTTCCTTCCCTAATAATTGGGGCAGCATCCATTTCCTTTAATTGATCATTTGTGTAATAGATGGTGTTACCAACATAAAGTCGAATAACTTTTCTTTCACTATCTATTCTTACACTGACTTCATTAGAATAGGCTGAATTACCGGAACCGTTATATGCCCTTACCCTATAGGTATAGGTAGTGTTTGAGGATAGGCCTGAATTGGTATAGGATGTGGCATTGGCACCTAGGGTTGAGATCTCTGAATAGCTGCCAGTTCCTGTCTTTCTTTCAACTCTAAATCCTGTTTCATTGCTGGATCGGTCAGCCCAAGTTAGCTCCACCTTTGAATCAGATAAAATACTTATTTCGAGATTTGTCGGTGGGCTAGGTATGTTCCCTGGCTTTACACTGACTTCATTAGAATAAGCTGAATTACCGGAGCCATTATATGCCCTTACCCTATAGGCATAGGTAGTGTTTGAGGATAGGCCTGTATTGGTATAGGATGTGGCATTGGCACCTAGGGTTGAGATCTCTGAATAGCTGCCGGTCCCTGTCTTTCTTTCAATTCTAAATCCTGTTTCATTGTTGGATCGGTCAGCCCAAGTTAGCTCCACCTTTGAATCGGATAAAATGCTTATTTCCAGATTAGTCGGTGGGCTAGGTATGTTCCCTGGCTTTACACTGACTTCATTAGAATAAGCTGAGTTAC
>CALECF010000146.1 GCA_937948705.1 uncultured Anaerosolibacter sp.
GCAGCACCTAAAGCAGCGCCTGCAGGTGGAAATTCTATCACTGCACCAATGCCTGGAACAATCCTTGATATCAAGGTAAAAGAAGGGGATACAGTGAAATCAGGACAAGTATTGGTTATCCTTGAAGCGATGAAGATGGAAAATGAAATCATGGCGCCAGCAGACGGAAAAGTTGTTTCCATTCAAGTAGTAAAAGGCGCATCTGTGAATGCAGGAGATGTATTAGTTGTATTAGGCTAATTCCCTGATGACTACACAGAATAAACGATGAAAGAGAGGGAGACAACAAGATGTTTATAGATGTACTTCAAAACTTCTTGGCCAGTACAGGATTTGTTGCATTGAGTCTTCCACAAGTGACCATGATTGTTGTGGCGTTTGTGCTTCTGTACTTGGCTATTGTAAAACAATATGAACCTTTATTACTTCTCCCTATTGCATTCGGGTGTCTTCTAGCAAACCTTCCATTGGCAGGCTTGACGGATGGTCCTGTATATGAAATAGGTGCAGACGGACTACCTCATATGGTAGCAGCAGGTGGACTAATGCATTACCTATACCAAGGGGTTAAATTGGCGATTTATCCACCATTTATCTTCCTAGGGGTAGGTGCGATGACAGACTTTGGTCCATTGATTGCAAACCCAAGAAGCTTGCTCTTAGGGGCAGCTGCTCAGTTCGGTATCTTTGGAGCTTTTATGGGCGCAGTAGCCCTTGGATTTACAGGTCCAGAAGCAGCTTCTATTGGTATTATCGGTGGTGCAGATGGTCCAACAGCAATCTTCCTAACATCTAAGCTTGCACCACACTTATTAGGACCAATTGCCGTTGCTGCTTATTCCTACATGGCACTTGTACCAATCATTCAGCCTCCGATCATGAAAGCGTTGACGACGAAAGAGGAAAGAATGGTAAAAATGGAGCAGCTAAGACCTGTAACGAAGACTGAGAAAATACTTTTCCCGATCATTGTTACAGTTTTAGGATCTTTATTATTACCTTCAGCAGCAGGACTATTGGGTATGTTGATGCTTGGTAACCTGTTCAGAGAGTCCGGGGTAGTAGATAGAATCACTAAGACTGCACAAAACGAATTGATCAATATCATTACCATCGTATTAGGGATATCCGTTGGTGCGACAACCAGTGCAGATAAGTTCCTTAAGGTTCAGACATTACAGATCATTGCTTTAGGTCTGATCGCTTTCTCAATAGGGACTGCATCAGGGGTACTATTCGGTAAATTAATGTATGTTATGTCTGGTAAGAAGGTTAACCCATTGATTGGTTCTGCAGGGGTTTCTGCAGTACCGATGGCAGCCAGGGTATCACAGGTTGTTGGACAAAAGGAAAACCCTTCAAACTTCCTTTTGATGCACGCCATGGGACCAAACGTTGCCGGTGTTATCGGATCTGCAATTGCAGCCGGAGTACTATTATCTATATTTGGTTAAAACACATCACTGACAGGCCTTTGGCCTGTCAGTTTTTTTATCTATTCTTTTGTGGTACAATAGGGAAATAGAATGAAAACAAGAGGTGTGTAAACATGAAAAAAGACGTCTTAGAGACATTGAAGTATAATAAAGGAAGTTTTATATCAGGGGAAGAATTGAGCAATCGGTTGGGTGTCACGAGGACAGCCATATGGAAGCATATCAATCAGTTAAAGCAAGAGGGATATGAAATTGAATCCGTATCTCGCAAAGGGTACTGTTTGGTAGGAGAACCAGATGTGCTCAATCAGCATGCCCTCCAATTAGAGCTACATACGAAAATCATGGGCAAAAGAATTGTTCATTATGACAGCATTGACTCCACCAATACCATGGCAAAGAGAATTGCCGCTGAAGGTGCTGAAGAAGGAACGATTGTGATCGCCGAGGAGCAAACAGGTGGAAGAGGCAGGTTAGGAAGACAATGGGTATCCCCTAAGGGTACAGGAATCTGGATGTCTTTGGTCTTGCGTCCGCCGATTGAACCCGCTGACGCTGCGAAGATTACTCAGATTGCGGCAGCTGCAGTAGCCGTGGCGCTTCAAAATGTTACGGGATGTGAGGCAGGGATTAAGTGGCCCAATGATATTATTATAAATAAGAAAAAAGTATGCGGAATTTTAACAGAAATGGGTGCCGAATTAGGCTCTGTAAATTATATTGTTGTTGGAATCGGCATCAATGCCAATGTAGATGTGGCCTTATTCCCAGAGGAAGTAAAGAAAATTGCAACCTCTGTGAAGGACTGCGCAGGAAAAAGTGTTTCTAGAAAAGAGATTGTGCTGGAAATATTAAAAGAGTTTGAGGATTTATACATGGATTTTATACATACAAAAAGCGTAAGAAGAAGTGTAGAGATTTGCAAAGCTAACTCTGTAACATTAGGAAACATGGTCAAGATTATCAATCGAGATCAGACGATGATTGCAGAGGCCGTAGACCTGACAGAAGAAGGGGAATTAATGGTTCGTAACCAAGAAGGACAGTTGGAGAAGATTATTTCTGGAGAGGTATCTGTGAGGGGGATTTCTGATTATGTTTAAAGATTGTATTACAGATGTCCCCGGAATTGTAGTAGGGCAAGCTTGTAACCAAGAGGCACAGACGGGATGTACGGTAATCTTATGTGGCCAAGGTGCAGTCTGCGGTGTAGAAGTAAGAGGATCCGCCCCAGGTACCAGAGAAACCGATCTACTGGATCCTCATATGCTTGTGGATCAGGTCCATGGGGTGTTCTTAGCAGGGGGAAGTGCATTTGGCTTGGCTGTAGGGGACGGCATGATGAAGTATCTGGAGGAACATGGAATAGGCTTTGATGTAGGTGTCACCAAGGTACCTATTGTGACAGGTGCAGTCTTATTTGATCTAAACATAGGGACCTATCAAGTGAGACCAGATGCTGCCATGGGGTATGAAGCTTGTAGGCAAGCAGGGGAAGAAAAGATTGAGGAAGGAAACTATGGAGCGGGTACAGGGGCCACTGTAGGAAAGATTTTGGGTCATGAACAATGTATGAAGGGTGGCATCGGCAGTGCCAGTGTGGCCTTAGATAATGGGTTGATTGTGGGTGCAATCGTTGCAGTGAACGCCCTAGGAGATATTCGGGATCATCAAACAGGGGAGATCATTGCAGGTGGGAGGGAGAAAGATACAGGGAACTTGATTGATACCTGTGCCTATTTGAAGGAACATTTTAATACGGCTTTAACATTTAAGAGAGATAATACAACCATTGGTGCCATTGCTACTAACGCGAAACTTACAAAGGCTGAGTGCAAAAAGTTGGCCCAGATGGCGATGAATGGCCTTGTAAAGGTGATTTCTCCCTTTGGGAGTACATTGGACGGCGATACAGTTTTTGCCATATCAAAGGGATCATATGAAGCAGATCTGAATCTCCTTGGTGTCATGGCGGCTGAAGCCATGGCTATCGCTGTGAATCGTGGGATTAGGGCAGCTGAAAGTGTGGGGGATATCCCCAGTAACACGGCGTACTTACTGACCCTCGAATAGGAAAGGAAATAAGGGGAACAATGACTCTATACATAGATTTGGAAAATCAATTATTCTATTGCAAATTCATGTTTCAAATGATAACATAGACTAGGTAATTAGCCAGTATCCAAAGAACTGGACTCCCGGGATAAACACGACGAGCATACGTCCGGTATCCTAAATAAGAGGAATTGGAACGGAGGAAATGAAATGGAAAAGGATTTAAAAACAGGCTCACTTTTAACTTTACGACAAATGACGGTGGCTGGGCTATTAGGGGCTGTGGCCATTATGTTGAGCATGACACCCTTAGGATACATTCCTATCCCCTGGTTAGCCAATGTGAATGCTACAACCATGCACATTCCTGTCATTGTGGCTACCATTGTATCAGGACCTGTGGTGGGCAGTATCGTTGGCGTAATATTTGGGGTATCGAGCTTCTTAAGGGCAAACAATCCGTTTTTTGCGAACCCTGTCATCGCGATTCTACCAAGGTTGCTTATAGGCATCACGACCTATTATACCTTTAAATGGACCAAAAGTCCTGTAATGAGCGCTGTGGTAGGTACGTTAACCAATACCATCGGTGTTCTAAGTTTGATTTTTGCTTTCGGCTACCTGCCACTAAATGTGGTATTAGGCATCGCTGGGGTAAATGGAACTGTAGAAGTCATTGTATCTGCTTTAATTGTAGGGGCTGTGGTGAAGGCATTAAATAAAATAGCCCGTTAATATATTCAGCAAGATAAAACTTATACCATAACAAGAAAGGTTGAGCGATGAGATGTTACTAGCTTTTGATGTTGGAAATACAAATATTGTATTGGGTGTATACAAAGGTGAAACACTGTTAAACCACTGGCGAATGGCAACGGATAAGAGCAAAACATCCGATGAATATGGTATGCTAGTGAATCAATTATTCCAATACGATGGCCTTGACCTCAACGATGTAGAGGATGTTATTATCTCATCTGTGGTGCCGCCATTAATGTACTCTCTGCAACATATGGCCTATAAATATTGTAAAAAGGAAGCTATGGTTGTTGGGCCTGGCATCAAGACAGGCGTAAATATAAAATATGATAATCCCAAGCAAGTTGGTGCAGACCGGATTGTAAATGCTGTTGCAGCTTTTGAGAAATACGGCGGTCCATTGGTGATTGTGGATTTTGGAACAGCTACAACTTTCTGTGCTATATCTGAAAAAGGAGAATATATGGGTGGGACCATTGCTCCAGGCATCAAGATTTCCAGTGAGGCTTTGTTTCAAAATGCAGCAAAGCTCCCTAGGGTCGAATTGATCAAGCCAGGACATGTGATCTGTAAGAATACTGTAAGCAGTATGCAATCAGGTATTATTTATGGATATATTGGCTTGGTGGATTACATTGTAAAAAGAATGAAGCAAGAATTAGGGGATCACCCCAATACAAAGGCAATTGCCACAGGTGGATTGGCAAATTTAATCGCCAGTGAATCAGAAACGATTAACGAAGTTAATGGATTGCTTACCCTTGAAGGTCTAAGGATTATATACGAGCGAAATAAAATATAAACAAAGGCCAGGAGAAATCCTGGCTTTTCCCATGAGGCTAGTGGATAGAGGTTCGTAGTTAGTGGTAAAATACTTGACAAGAGCATCGAGTACAAAACAAAATCTAACTAACAACTAATAAGCAATGGTGGTGAGACACGTGAAAATTGGAAATATACAATTGATAAATAGGGTTTCCCTTGGACCCATGGCGGGGGTCACGGACCTTATTTTTAGACTTTTATGTAAGGAACAGGATTGTGGCTTGGTCTATACAGAAATGGTGAGCGCCAAGGGGATATGCTATAAGGACAAGAACACAGAAGCCCTTTTACAAATAAAAGAAGAAGAAAAACCTGTAGCATTGCAGATATTTGGTTCTGAGCCTGAATTTATGGCTAGAGCTGCAGAGATGTTGAATCAGCACGAACATACTTTTTTAGATATCAATATGGGATGCCCTACCCCCAAAATTGTTAGGAATGGGGACGGTTCTGCTTTAATGAAGAATCCAGAACTGGCAGGGAAAATAGTAAGGGCCGTCACCCAAGCAACGGACAAGCCTGTTACGGTGAAAATTCGTAAGGGTTGGGATGATCAACATGTGAATGCAGTGGAAATGGCGAAAATCCTTGAAGAGAATGGAGCCAAAGCCATTGCAGTTCATGGCAGAACCCGGGAACAGTTTTATAGTGGGAAGGCAGATTGGGACATTATTAAGCAAGTAAAAGATGCTGTACGTGTTCCCGTGATCGGCAATGGCGATATATTTACAATACAGGATGCTGTTCGAATGAAAGAGGAGACAAATTGTGATGGTATCATGGTGGCCCGAGGGGCCCAGGGGAATCCTTGGATATTTAAACGAATTGCACGTTATTTAGAAACAGGGGAAATATTACAAGAGCCAACACCAGAGGAAAGAATTGAAATGGCTCTAAGGCATTTGCAAAAAATAGTGGACATGAAGGGTGAGTACATTGGGGTACGGGAAATGAGAAAGCATTTGGCTTGGTATTTAAAAGGCATACGAAATTCGGCCGCAATACGGGGGCAGATCAATGCTGTTGAAGATCAAAAAGCCATGGGGCTGCTGCTTCAAAATTTCTTAAACAGCCTGTCCCAATTTAAAGGTGAATAGCTTGACAAAGAGGAATGACTACATTATAATTATTCGCATATAGTTCCGCCTTTAGCCAAGCACTGTGAGAATCCAGTGCTTATTCTGTAGCTTGAGAAAAATTACCAAGGCTGCTAAGGCATAAATTAACAATGAGGACATATATTATCAACAAATCATTTATATATTACATAAAAAGGAGAGGGAATAGATGAGCGAAAAGGAAGTATTATTAACCCCACAAGGGTTAAAGAAAATAGAAGACGAGTTGGAGATGCTAAAGACTGTAAGACGGAAAGAAGTGGCAGAAAGAATTAAACAAGCCATTGCTTTTGGTGATATTAGTGAGAACTCCGAATATGATGAAGCAAAAAATGAGCAGGCCCAGTTGGAAGAAAGAATCATGAAATTGGAATCTATGCTCCGTAAGGCGAAGATTATTGATGAAGATGAAATATCAGTTGATACAGTAAGTATAGGGTCTACTGTAATCGTTAAGGATATGGAATTTGATGAAGAAGTACAGTATACAATTGTAGGCTCTGCTGAGGCGGACCCTTATGAATTAAAAATATCTAATGAATCTCCTGTGGGCAGCGCCCTTATCGGGAAAAAGATTGGCGATATTGTTAATGTACAAATTCCAGATGGTGTTACAAAATATGAGGTCTTAGAAATCAAAAAATAATTTGGGGGGTGCACAAAGGATGAGTGATGAATTAAACCTCAGTGAAGTCCTTCGGGTGCGAAGGGACAAGTTAAAGAAGCTTCAAGAGATGGGCAGAGACCCGTTTAAGATAGAAAAATATGATCAAACTCATTTTAGCGAAAATATTAAAGAAAACTTTGATGCCCTAGAAGGTCAGGAAGTATCCATTGCTGGTAGAATCATGGCGAAAAGAACCATGGGAAAGGCAGCATTTTTAGATATTCAAGACAAACAAGGGAGAATTCAGTCCTATGTAAGACAGGATGCCATTGGAGAGGAAGAGTATGATATCCTCATAACCTATGATATCGGAGATATTGTAGGGGTGAAGGGTACTGTATTTAGGACTAAGCAAGGGGAAACCTCTGTAAAGGCAACCAATGTACTGTTAATGTCAAAATCATTACAGGTACTGCCAGAAAAGTGGCATGGATTGAAGGATCAGGAATTGAGATATAGACAAAGATATGTAGATCTTATCGTAAATCCCGAGGTAAAAAGGGCATTCTTAATTCGAACAAAGGCCATCAAAGCCTTGAGAAGATATCTAGATGATCGAGATTTCTTGGAAGTGGAGACCCCCATTCTAGGAACCCTTGCAGGGGGAGCTGCTGCAAAACCATTTATTACCCATCACAATACATTAGATATTGATATGTACTTAAGAATTGCAACGGAGCTTCATTTAAAAAGACTTGTTGTAGGTGGTTTGGATCGTGTATATGAAATTGGCAGACTCTTTAGAAATGAAGGGATGTCTATCAAACACAATCCAGAATTTACAACGATTGAAGTATATCAGGCCTATGCTGATTATGAAGATATCATGAGGCTGACAGAAGAGGTTGTTGCTTATATGGCCATGGAGTCATTAGGGACAACAAAAATGACTTATCAAGGAACAGAAATTGATTTAACACCACCATGGAGAAGGATTTCCATGATAGATTTTGTAAAAGAAATTACGGGAGTAGACTTTAATGAAATAAAGACAGATGAAGCCGCTATTCATATTGCCAAGGAGCGGGGTATTGAGGTTGAAAAGTCAATGAAAAAAGGACATATCATCAATGCGTTCTTTGAGGAGTTCTGTGAAAAGAAGCTCATTCAGCCCACCTTCATTACCCATCATCCAGTTGAAGTTTCTCCGTTGGCTAAGCGGAATCCTCATAATCCGGAAATCACAAATCGATTTGAGGCATTCGTGAATACTTGGGAGATTGCCAACGCGTTCTCCGAGTTAAATGATCCTATTGATCAAAAGGGAAGATTCGAAGAACAGATGCAACAGAAGGAAGCCGGTGATGATGAAGCCCATCCTATGGATGACGACTTTATCAATGCCCTAGAGGTAGGATTACCACCAACAGGTGGACTTGGAATTGGTATTGATCGTTTGATGATGTTGCTTACAGATTCAGCATCCATTCGTGACGTGCTTTTATTCCCAACAATGAAGCCAATTAAGACACATGAGAGCGAAGCATAGGGGTTGCCCTATGCTTTTTCCTTATTTAGAAGCCATATATCGATGAAATTGATAGAACAATATCTTTCACAGAAAAAATTGTAGAAAGTATGAATAATAAAAAGAAAAGTACATATAATTGTAATTAGTGATGAAAGAGAGACTCAAGTGTAGATAAAGACATTCTATGACAGTAGGATATGAAAGCTATATCCATGGGGGTAGACCCTAAAACATGGGTGAACTTACCAGTTGATTTCATCATTGAACCATGGTAAGATAAGTTTTGTGGCCATGAGAGACAACAAGAAATAAATACCAATAAAAAGGTTGTTGACATGACACGGAAAACATGATAATCTATACAAGTCGCCAAAACGAGCGACACACAATTTGGTCTTTGAAAACTACACAGTGTAAGAATTAAGCCAGCATATAATTGGTTAGAAGTTAGAGGTTAGATGTTAGTGGTGCAAACCAAGAACAAATAACCAAAGATGAATAACCGCCCAAAATATTTTTTTATTGAGAGTTTGATCCTGGCTCAGGATGAACGCTGGCGGCGTGCCTAACACATGCAAGTCGAGCGGTTTTCTATTCGACACTGAGTGCTTAAAAAACCTTGGACGCTAAGTCGCGT
>CALECF010000147.1 GCA_937948705.1 uncultured Anaerosolibacter sp.
TATCGGGCCAGGCGGTAAGAGGAAACATATCAAAGTTATAATTATAGAAGAAGGGATGCGGGGACAGGTATGTTGTCCCAATTGAAAAAATGTGATATATGAGGTTTAATGGATTACGATGCTAAGATAAGCCCGAATCATACCAAGTTGCTATAGATAAATTTAAATAAGTGAGCAGGAGAAACCCTGCTTATTTTTTTTCAAAAGATTTCATCAAAGACATAAAAATATCTATCAGCTAGATCTTCAGACGTAGGCATAAACCCTCTAGTGTTGGCATAAATATGGCTCAAAAGGACAAGTAGGAAGGAGCGTGTATTTATGAAAACAGTTGCTATTCTAGGTACCTTGGACTCGAAAGGGGTAGAGTTTAAGTTTATTAAGGATACCATCGAAAAAGCCGGGGTTAATACCTTTGTCATTCATACGGGTGTATGGGATCCATACTTTACACCAGATGTATCCAATGAAGAAGTTGCCCAAGTTGCTGGGGTATTTATTGGAGAGTTACAGGACAAAAAAGATAGGGGCTATGCCATGGAGGTCATGACCAAGGGGGCCACTGAAATCGTGAAAAAGTTGTATGCCCAAGGGAAGTTCTCCAGCATCATCAGTCTAGGGGGAACTGGGGGCACCAGTATCGCTTGTGCAGCCATGAGGGCGCTACCGATTGGGGTGCCGAAGCTCATGGTCTCTACGGTGGCTTCTGGGGACACCAGGGCCTATGTAGGTGTCTCGGACTTGACCATGATGCATTCTGTGGTGGATATTTCAGGGATTAACAGTATTTCAACAAGCATCCTTTCCAATGCCGCCCATGCCATCGTTGGCATGACGGTCCATGAAACGGTCAAGCTGGAGAATGAAAAGCCCTTGGTTGCCGCCACTATGTTTGGCGTCACAACCCCTTGTGTTACAAAGGCAAGGGAATACTTAGAGAGTGAAGGGTATGAGGTCCTTGTTTTCCATGCCACAGGGGTAGGTGGTCAGGCCATGGAAAGTTTGGTAGAAGCAGGGTTTATCAAAGGCGTGCTAGATATCACCACCACGGAATGGTGTGATGAGCTGGTGGGGGGTATATTGGCAGGAGGGCCCAACCGATTAGAAGCCGCTGGGAAGTGTGGGATACCTCAGGTGGTATCTACGGGTGCCCTCGACATGGTGAACTTCGGGCCTTTTGAGTCTGTACCAGAGAAGTTCAAGCACAGGAATCTATACAAGCATAATCCATCCATCACCTTGATGAGAACGACCACGGAAGAATGCAGAGAACTGGGGAGAATCATAGCCAGTAAATTAAATATGACCAATTCGCCTACTACCTTGGTGCTGCCACTAAAGGGAGTATCCTTAATAGACGTGGAGGGGCAAAGCTTTTATGGTCCTGAGGAAGATCAGGCACTGTTTGATGCGTTGAGGGAAAATATTGATATAGAGAAGGTAAAGGTTGTAGAGTTTGAAAAGGATATCAATGATGAGGAAGTAGCGTTGTTTATGGCAAAAGAGCTCATGGCATTGATGGGAAAATAGAAAAGTTCAGGGGGTATTGAAGATGAGATTAGGACGTAATGAAATATTAAATAATTTGAGGGCACAGATCGCTGAGGGGAAAATGATCCTTGGGGCTGGTGCTGGTGCAGGGATCTCAGCAAAAAGCGGCGAAGCTGGGGGCGTGGATCTGATCATCATATATAATTCAGGTAGATATAGAATGGCGGGTAGGGGTTCTCTGGCAGGGTTACTCCCCTATGGGGATGCAAATCAGATCGTCATGGATATGGGGAATGAAGTGCTGCCAGTGGTGAAAAAAACACCAGTGCTGGCAGGGGTATGTGGCACCGATCCCTTTCGGCTCATGGATGTTTTTTTAAAGCAGTTGAAGGATGCAGGGTTTGCGGGTGTTCAGAATTTCCCAACGGTGGGATTGATCGATGGGGTATTTAGAGCCAATCTTGAGGAAACTGGAATGGGGTATGATCTAGAAGTAGAGATGATCAGACAGGCCCATGAACTGGATTTATTGACAACACCTTATGTTTTTGATGAAGAGCAAGCCATAAAGATGGCAAAGGCAGGAGCAGATATTCTAGTTGCCCATATGGGTTTAACCACCAAGGGAACCATAGGGGCCAAGACAGCATTAACCTTGGATGATTGTGTGGCGAGGGTCCAGGCCATTCATGATGCAGGTAAATCTGTAAATCCTGATATATTGGTAATTTGCCATGGCGGGCCCATTGCTGAGCCAGAGGATGCAGCATATGTGCTAGCAAGAACAAAGGGCGTGGTAGGATTTTTTGGGGCATCCAGTATTGAAAGATTTGCCACGGAGGTTGGGATCAAACAACAGGCAGAGGCGTTTAAGAATATAAGGTTATAGGATATCATGGTTGATGTAGGGAACAGATACATCTGTTCCGCATTTTTGATTATTATGCATCAAGAGTCTGGGTGAAAAATCCAGGCTCTTTTGTTATTTTTGTTGCGTTTTTTAAAAATACGCCAATATACATTTTATTTTCTGAATCTACCCTGTTTTTAATGTTACAAACAGTATGCAGAAGGGTATGGATGATATATTAGACGTTTAAAAGGGGAAATGGCGATGAATAGGATATTGAAAATAATTACAGCTATATGTTTAGGATTAGTCATAACAACTCCTGTTTTTGCTACGGATGGCAGTTTGCAAACCGATTTAATATTTAAAAATCATGGGTCTGCCATGCTGATGTTGGAGGTTAAAACTGGAAAAATTATCGATGCTAACCAAGCAGCGATAGATTTTTACGGTTACTCAAAGGATGAAATAATGAGTATGACCATACAACAAATGAACACTTCGACACCAGAAGAAGTGGAGAAAGAAAGAGAAGCTGCAGCTTTGCAGGAAAGAAACTATTTCGTTTTTAGGCACAAACTTAAAGATGGCAGCTTAAGAGATGTTGAAGTATATTCATATCCCTTTGTCGGTGAAAAAGGTGATCAATTCTTATTTTCGATTATTCATGACATAACACCTCGAATAAATGCTGAAAAGGAAGTTCGTCAGGGTAGATGGATTATTATTTCCCTCCTTGCCTTGGGTGTTCTGCTCTTAACAACATATGTGACCATTATTAGAAAAACAAAGAAAGAACTTATGAAATCAAATCAGCAGCTGAAAAGTCTTTTTGACAATATGCAAGAAGGATTTTCACTGCATGAAATCATCTGTGACGATAGCGGCAAGCCAATTGATTACAAATTTATAGATGCAAATCACTCATTTGAAGAAATGACTGGCTTAAACATTGCTGAAATTAGAAACAGAACCATAAAAGAAGTATTGCCAAATACAGAAGATTATTGGATAGAGAAGTATGGATCCGTTGCATTGTCAGGATCTTCTGCAAACTTTTCAAATTACTCCAGAGAATTGAATAAGCATTTTTCCGTCAGTGTCTATAGTCCGAAGATAGGACAGTTTGCAACGATATTTGCAGATATAACGGATCAAGTATTGGCTAATGATAGAGTAGCATTAGAAAAAAAATTACTGGTGACAATTTTAGAGGATACTTTATCTGGTTATTGGGACTGGGATCTTGAAAATGGAACAGAGTATTTAAGTCCTTCATTTAAAAGCATGTTTGGGTATGAAGATCATGAACTTGAAAGCTCTCCTGAAACATGGCAGAGATTAATATTTGAAGAAGACCTTCCTTGTGTGATGGACCTATTCAATCAACATGTGGAAAGTCAAGGGAGGATTCCATTTTATAATGAAGTTAGATATCACCACAAGAATGGTTCAACGGTATGGGTGATATGCTCAGGAAGGGTTGTCGAATGGAGTCAGGATAATAAAGCGTTACGTATGGTAGGCTGCCATATCGACATAACAAGGATGAAACAGTTGGAAAAAGTATTAAGGGAGGAAAAGGCGTTATTTAAAACGACCCTTCAGTCTTTAGGAGATGGTGTCATATCAACGGATAAGAATGGAAAAGTTGATATCATGAATGTCGTTGCGGAAAAGCTAACGGGTTGGTCTAATGAGGAGGCAAGAGGAAAAGATTTTGATGACGTTTTTAAAATCATCAATGAGGTCACAAGAGAGGGATGTGAAAGCCCTGTTAAAAGGGTATTTGAGTCCCGTGAAATCATAGAATTAGACGAGGATACTCTATTAATTAAGAAAAATGGTGAAGAGCTTCCAATTGAAGACAGTGCAGCGCCAATTAGAGATGAAAAAGGGAATATCAGTGGTGCTGTAGTGGTATTCAGAGATTATACGGATAAGAAAGAAAAACAAGATAAAATTGCATATTTGAGTTATCATGATCAGCTTACGGGGCTATATAACAGAAGGTTTTTTGAAGAAGAGCTTAAACGATTGGATACTGAGAGAAATCTGCCATTTACAATTGCTATGCTTGATGTCAACGGTCTAAAACTTACAAATGATGCTTTTGGACATTTGTTGGGAGATGCGCTTCTAAAAAAGGTAGCTGAAATACTGAGAAATGAATGCCGGACAGATGATATTATCGCTAGAATTGGTGGAGATGAATTTGTTATCTTACTGCCTAAAACAACCCACGAAGAGACAGATAAAATAGTAAGACGTATATATGAAGCTGCGGACAGGGAACGAATAGAAAACATTATCATATCCGTATCTATTGGTTGGGAAACAAAACAATCAATGGATCAGCAAATGAAAGATGTTTTTATCAAAGCCGAAGAGCATATGTACACAAGAAAGCTGACAGAAAGTCAAAGTATGCGCAATAGAACAATGCAAGTGATTCTGCAAAGGTTAAATGAGACAAATGAAAGGGAAAGAATCCATTCAGAAAAGGTGTGTAGGTTTAGTAAGCAAATTGGTATCGCTATGAAACTAGGTCATGAAACTATAAAAGAAATTGAGATTGCGAGTTTGATGCATGATATAGGTAAGATTGCTATCAATGAAAAGCTATTAAATAAACCTGCACCATTGACTAAGGCAGAATTCGATGAGATAAAAAAACATCCAGAAACCGGTTATCAAATACTGAAAGCGGTAGATGCCTACTCGTCATTAGCAGAATATGTATTGGCTCATCATGAAAGATGGGATGGAACCGGCTATCCCCGGGGATTGCAAGGCGAAGACATACCATTGATTGCAAGAATCATAATGGTAGCAGAGGCTTACGAAGCAATGACGTCAGACAGGCCTTATAGAAATGGGTTAACGAAAGAGCTTGCCATTGAAGAACTAAGAAAACATTCTGGTACTCAATTTGATCCTGAGATTACAAAGATATTTATAGAACAAATTGATGCTGATGGGTTCGACTCAGTATGAAAACAGAGGTATAGAGTCTGCGTGAAAAATGCAGACTCTATTGCTATTTTTGCTGCTTCCAGCATGTTTTTAGTGGTAGTAAGATGAAGATATTTTGGATAACCACTAAGGAAATGTTAGGACTGAGTGTCCAAATATCTTTGAGCCAAATACTTGAAATCTGGGACAGTTACGGAATCTAATAAGCGGGCTGGTTGGGTTGCGCCACTCTTGCGATATTCTTCTAGAACCGCAATGATTTCATCGACAGTGCTGATACCGATGCCATGACCGTAATAGGTACCATTCCCTAGATCAATGGCATTTTCTCCTTGCCATTGTGGGGTTAATGGATCTACATCGGGATTGTTGATATACCTGCAATCCCCAGGCAAGTAATCAGGCCTTTGCCGATAGGTGGTGACTCCCATATCCTTATCTAAGGCTTTCCAGTTCATTAGATATATTTCAGAAAACAATGCATCAAAAAGTTTTTTAGGAAGTACATTGAGGATAGCTTTATAGTATACGATGATGATGGCTGTAGCGCATTCGGTACCATATTTACGACCGTTTATGAAAATATCCGAAATTGCATCAGAGGGCTTTACACCAGCTTTTAGGGAGAAGCCTCCTTCATCGGTGCGATCCCAATAATCAGGGTTGCAGATGGATTTGCGGAAGGTCATAAAATGCATCTTACTTTGATAGAGTTCCCTCGCTGCCTGTATGATATTTACCCTTAAATCCAGTTCAAACTTTAGATGATCCGAGGATCTATAGGAATAAATATATTCACTTTCTGTTAATATCTTCAAAATTTTTCTTTCCATAGGGTCTAATGAATGTTGATTCATAAAATCTTCAAGGGTAGTGACGTTGCCAGATATGATGATCATGGTCTCACCCCCATATTTCCTCGAGCAATCTCTATTTGGTCCATGATTGGATATTGAATCCATGCTTTCCAAGAGGATATATCTTTTTGATGGAGCAGATAGGAAAAGTTTGACAGGGATATCTTCGTATTTATATCCAGTTCTTTGTATGCATCTAAAAGCAAGGATTCTTTTTCAGTACAGGCTTCAAAGGTTCTCCCTGTGTGGAGGTCAACGATTTTGTACAGATACTTGGCTTCTAACACCACAACATAAGGGATTGGATTGGTTGATTGCTGAAAGGTTTCTCCCGAAAAATACAGGAATAAGCTGTTTTCTTTCAGCCAATCAATGAAAAATGTGTATTGGTCTTCTCCTGGCATATGACCAATGGTATTTATTCGGGGACAAAAGCTTAGGAGTTTACGGGCTAGGTCAACATCCTTTGGATGGGGAGATTTTAACCGATCTGCTATCAAAATCAAGCTGCTGGGCTCATGGGATTGGAAAAAAGTCCAAACCAGATCATTGATAAAAAGACCTTTGGCGTGTCTTTTGAAAATCATATCCAAGATCGTTGGTAAGATGGTTTTGTCTTCATATACTTTTATGAGAAGTGTGGCGGTGGTGTCTAATATTCCATCATATTCATTACTAAGTCCGTCATCCACAGCACCTGTCTCTAAGATCCATTTCAAAGTAGAATGGATGATTTGTATATAATCACAGGATGAACATGGCATAGGCAGCGGATCACCTTTACCTAGGATGATCTCGGTAGCAATGGATAGGGCCACCCGATTTCGTAGATGTAAATGATGAATAATATCATTCTTCTCAATATCATGTCTCAATAAAAAAAGTGAAGAAAAGGGTAGGTTTTCATCATTGATGAGATGTAGGGCTTCTTCTGGGTCAGTTTCCACCAGTGTATGAAATGAAGCTGTGATATTGTAAGTTTTACTCCGAGATTGTATTGTATCTACAGGACGGAGGTTATCTGAGGCGCGTAAGGATAGATAGTATTTCTCGTCGTTGGAAGGATCGCTCTCTGATGGGACCGTGCTTCTCGTGTAGGCAGTTTTTGCCAAGGGGTATATGCTCTGGGGGGAAATCCAGGATGTGGACCACTTATAGGCGTAAATGTTTTTGTACATGGCGTTATAGGGATATCTATAATACCGCATCATTGTTGATTCACCTCATATTTATGACATCTATATATCCTATGAGATTTCATGAAATATGTTCTTAAGACATTAAAAGGAGCCAAAGAAAATTATTCTTTGGCTCCTTTTAAGCTAAGTTTTCTAGTGGAAGTATGATCGTGTGTTCTATGGGCTTTAAGAATTTATTTTCAATCTCATGGGGAGGTAGTGGACGACTATAAAGATAGCCCTGGACTTCGTCACAACCAATGGCTGTGAGTGTGTCAAGTTGTGACTGCAGTTCTACCCCTTCGGCAATGGTCCTCAGCTCCATTGCTTCGGCCATCATGACAATGGCCTTTACGATCTGCATGGCATTGTAATCGGTTGCTATGTTGTCTATTAGTGGCTTTGCGATCTTCAGGCAATCAATATCAAAGCGTTTGATATAACTCAAGGAAGAGTAGCCTGTTCCAAAATCATCGATAGAGATAGAAACCCCAATATTTGCTAGGGCTGTGAATACTTCTTCCATGGCTACTTCACTCTTCATAGCACTATTTTCGGTAATCTCAATATCTAGCCATTCTGGCTTGATTTGATGGGTGTGAATAAGTTCTTGGAACATCTCCATGAAGGTTATACTATCTAGCTGTTTCGGGGAGATGTTGATACCCATGCGCAAATCCAATCCATAGTCGTTGTTCCATTGTCTGATTTGAGCAATCGCCTTCTTGAGGACCCAGTCACCAATAGGGCAGATCATACCAGTTTCTTCAGCGATAGGGACAAAGTCTCCAGGGGGAATCATACCCATCTTTGGATTGGTCCAACGAATCAAGGCTTCCATCCCTACCAGCCTATTTTCTGGTATACTGAATTGCGGCTGATAGAATAGTTGAAACTCTTGATCGTAGTCAATGGTTTTCAAGAGCAGCTCAATTTCATTTTTATTGTGTACCTTGTCGCTTATACAAGCGTTAAAAAAAGCGAATTCATTATAGCCTTGGGCTTTTGCATGATACATGGCGATATCAGCATGCTTCATTAATATTTTGCTGTTGTTAGCATCTGCTGGATAAAGGGCAATCCCAATACTTATGGAAAGATTAAATCGATAATTTTGAATAATTACGGTATCACTGACCAAAGCAATGATCTGTTCCGCCATAATTGTAATCTCTAGATGGTTGAAGATACCCTTCATCGCAATGGTGAATTCATCGCCACCCAATCTAGCAAGGGTCATAGGTTCTGATTTCCAGCAGTCCAAGCGGTGGGCGATTTCTATCAATACAGCATCCCCGATATCATGACCGTAGGAATCATTAATGGTTTTAAATCTATCTAGATCCATAAAGAACAATACCACGGTATCGGATGGATGGGATTCTCTAATCATTGTATCTAATGTATCAAGAAAATATCTGCGGTTAAAGAGTCCCGTGATGGTATCCTGCTTTGATAGCAAATCCAATTCCTCATTGGCCCTGATAAGATCTTGGGTTCTTTGGGAAACAAGGTGTTCCAGTAAATCGTTTTCCCTCTGTTCCTGTTTGAGCATATGCTCATTAAGTACGGCTCTGTAAACATAGTTGCTCAGCATCTGATGGATGAGAATAATACTGGCCAAGAATAAGATATCATAAACCACAAAGCCGTTCATCATAAATAGAAGTATAGGTCCTAAAACCATGATTAGCCACTTTTGGTGGGAGAGCACATTGATTGGTAGGTCCAGATGGTCAATTGTTCTTATTTTCGATGGTTGATAGATTTCCAATAATCCACTGCTCCCCAACATTAGGAGTGAAGCCATAAAAACAGCATCAATCACAGTATTAGGGACATATAGATCATGATGTACCTGATAACTGTACACTAGATCGGCACCAGTATATAGCACAATAGCATAGATAATAATTCGGAGGGTAGGTGAAATGTTTTTTCTGCTAACGGACATATATATGACGCCAACAATGGCCAGGGCGAGAAAGTCAGTCAATATATATAAAAATGTGGTCAACCCAACGGCGTCTAGCTGTAGAAGCAGTTCAAATTGTCTATGGAAAAACAGCATCCAAGAGAGGCTGACACAGATCACTGTCATGGCTAAGATATCCAGCATCATCTTCACCCTATTCCATTGAGAACGCTGGGCGAAGAAATATAGTCCGCAGGCAAGGACAATAAAAAAATTGGGCAGTAAGTACAGATACAAAAACATATCCAAACCTTCAGGGTTAATCCCCAGTGCCAAATCATATATGGCCCATAGGATATCAGTAACACCCCAGGATAGACATGCTAAACCGCTGAGAATCCAGTTGGCTCGGTACTGTTTGTACTTTATAGCAGTATAGAGTAATACCCCAGAGGCAAGGAACGCACCGATAGGGGATAGGATGTTACCCCATAGGTTAGACTCATTGAATACTGTGAAGAAATATATGATAAAATAACCCCACAGGAGTCCTAATAGCCCATAAAAGGTTCGTCGTGTCATGTTTTCTGTCCTCCCGATATATAACGTAGGGTAGTAGTTATAATGAGTCAAGATGTAATTCATCAAAATATGACAATTCTTTGATAAGGAGAATTTTTTTAATAATCATTGTTCTATTCTAGCTTTGGGGGTGGATTTCCTGCTATTCGAGACTTCGACAAAAGGTTTTTCTTTGACTATTACCCAATATTCGACAAGGAAAAAAGGGTCTGGGAAAATGGATTGACACTTTCAAGAAATTTCCATATAATATGAAATAACAAAATTCATATATATAAAAATGTTTTTGATAGTGTAGCTAGGATTACAGTTGTTTTACAGTGTCTGGTCTGGGCGATACATGATAGTAGCTACGGTTCTAGGCCTAAAGCCTGGGGGACGAATCTTAATGATTTGAGGGATGTCCTTCAGTTTTTTATTTTCATTTAAGGGGGAATAAACCATGAATCCTTTTACAACCTATAGGGGATTGCCAAAAAGTATATATATCTTGTTTTGTGCCCAAGTGATTAACCGATTTGGAGATTTTGTTTTACCGTTTCTCACACTGTATTTAACAAAAAAGCTAGGGTATTCCTTTGAAACTGCAGGTATTGTTGCGATGATCAGTTCCTTGGTATCCATTCCCGGATCCCTGTTGGGAGGAAAGTTTGCTGATCAAATTGGCAGGAAAAAAACCTATCTGATTGCCCAGACCTTGGCAGGGGTGTTCCTGATCCCCTGTGCCTTTGTGGATCAGCCACAGATAATCGTGATTCTTTTAATGTTGTCTACATTTTGTAATGGGGCGGTAAGGCCTGCGATCAGTGCGATTGTTGCCGATCTTTTACCTCCGGAAGAAAGACAGTTGGGATTTTCACTGCTTTATCTTGGTATAAATTTAGGGGTATCCTTAGGGCCGATCGTAGCTGGATTTCTATTTAACAACCATCTATCCCTCCTTTTCATAGGAGATGCAATCACATCTTTTATAGCTGTTACATTGGTTTTTATCTATATTAAAGAAACCAATCCGGTACATCAGGAAGAGGTACATAACATCTCAGAGGAAAGGGAAGAAGCCGGGAGTATCATGACAGTTCTTTGGAAAAGACCTCAGATCCTTGCTTTCCTAGTGATTGATATAGCCTATACCTTCGTATATACCCAGCACAGATTTTCACTGCCATTAATGCTGGAGGATGTCTTTTCCAATAAAGGGGCGGAGGCCTTTGGGTACTTAATGAGTATCAATGCCCTTACTGTCCTGGTGATGACTGTGTTTATTATCAGTATTACAAAGCGCTTTAAGCCCCTTGTGAATATCATCATCGCTGGTGTGCTATATGCCATAGGCTTTGGAATGGTGGGAATGATTAGTTCTTTTGCGTTATTTTCAGTTTCGACCATTCTTTGGACAGTGGGAGAGATTCTTGTGGTAACGAACCATGGTGTCTATATGGCCAATAGCAGTCCGAAAAATTTTCGGGGCAGATTCAATTCTATCGGGGTATTGAGCTGGGCTTCAGGAAGCGCCCTTGGAACGTCGCTGATGGGTAAGTATATAGGGACCATGGGAATCAGAGCTGTTTGGCCACTGACAGCAGCCATAGCTGGTACAGCGACGGTGCTGATGCTTTCACTGCACACCTATTCCCTAAACCGCTCCAAGAGATTGGTGAAAGATTCCGCTCAAGGATAGGAGCCTAGAATTCCTTTTATGAGAGTGAGAAAATAATTTTCGGTATTAATGGGATTTTATAAAAAACGAAGAGTCGAAAGGGATCATTTCTTTTCGACTCTTCGTTTGCTATCATGGTTTATATCTACACTTGTTCTTTAAGTTTTTTCACCATTTGTCTTGCCATTTCCATACAACCGTCAATATCATTACCGCAGGCTGCACATTTGGCTTCTACTGGTTCAGTAACTACAGGAAGCTTGATTGCTTCGGCAAATTTCATGAGATTACTTACCCCGCCACCATTCCAACTGTAGGTACCAAAAACCCCTAGGTATCTATTTTTCAAGCCTACATGGAGGAGTTTGTCGGTCAAGCTCTGTATAGGCGGAAACATAGCCGTATTGTAGGCACAACTACCAATAATTAATCCTTTGTACTTCCAGATATCTCGCAGGATAAAGGAGACATGGGTTTTTGATGCATCATAGATCTTGATGTTTCTTATGCCTTCCTCGGATAAGGTTCTGCCAATGGTCTCGGCCATTTTTCCGGTATTGCCGTACATCGTGCCATAGACGATGACTACTCCCTCCTCAGCTTCATATTTACTCCATTGATCATAGAGGGATACTACCTTTGAAATGTCATTACGCCAGATGGGACCATGGGTAGCACAAATCGTTTTAATCTCTAAACTGCCTAACTTCTTTAAGGCGGCTTGAACGGTGGCTCCGTATTTGCCAACAATATTGGAATAATATCTGCGCATTTCCTCTTCAAAGAAGTGCATATCGACTTCATCATTGAAGATGCCCCCATCTAAGGCACCAAAGCTTCCAAAGGCATCTCCAGAGAAGAGGATATGGTTGGTTTCTTCATAGGCCATCATGGTTTCCGGCCAGTGGACCATAGGGGTCATGTAAAACTTTAATTTGTGTTTTCCTAGGTCAAGGACATCTCCCTCTTTTACGGAATAATGATTCTCAGTAATTCCATAGAAGTTTTGAATCATATCAAAGGTCTTAGGATTCCCCACAATTTTTATATCAGGATAAAGCTCAACGATGGCTTGCATCGTACCGGAATGGTCGGGCTCCATATGATTGACGATGAGGTAGTCCACTTTTCTATCTTGGCCAATAATTTTTTGTATCTTTCCAAGATACTCACTAGTTTGTCCACCATCTACGGTATCCACCAAAGCAATTTTCTCATCAACGATTAAATAGGAGTTATAAGCCACCCCATGATCAAGGGGCCATAGATTTTCAAACAAAGCAGTTCTACGATCATTGATACCCACCCAATAGATTTGATCTGTAATTGAAACAGAGTTAAACATGAAAAACGCCTCCCTTACCAATATAAATAGTAGTATTACCAATTATTATATATGAAAATATTTTTTTATACAAAACATTATAGAAATACCCTGAATGCTAAAAGATAATCAACATATGCTAGAATAAAGTT
>CALECF010000148.1 GCA_937948705.1 uncultured Anaerosolibacter sp.
TCTTATGTAATCAAATATTTTTTGTTGTTGTTCACTCATATCATAGATCACGGTTTGGCACCTCACAATGGTTTTCTTTTATTATAGCATAATTCAAAGGTCATATCAAACGCCAGTTCGATTCCAAAAAAAACTAAAAACCTTACTATAAAAAAGATTTACTTCGAACATTTGTTCTGATATAATAAAAACAAGAACATACGTTTGGAGGCTGTATAACTATGAAAAACCCTAAAAAACTAGTTCGCTACAAATTGGGATTTGTAAGATGCCTTGCATTAATCATGCTGCTGCTTGTTGTAACTACAGGATTGCTCATGCAAGTAAGCTCTGCAGAAAGCATAAAAAAAGAAAAAGCTTATTTCGAAATGTACATAAAATCAGGAGATACCTTATGGGGTTTAGCTAAGAAATATACCCCAAAGGGAAAAGACTTGCGGAAAACTATATATGAAATTAGTATTCTTAATGAATTAGACAGTGCAGATATCTATCCAGGACAAATCATCAAGATCCCCATACAATAATTTTGAATAAAAATGCAAAATAGTACTTGCAGATTTTTGTATGAATATGTATAATGATAAATAACATCTGGAGATAATATTTACAATAAATTATATCTGCAATGAAGAGGAGAGTAAATATGCTGTGAAGTTATAGCGAGCCGGTGATGGTGAAAGTCCGGTACGAAGCACATATTGAAGAACACCTCCGAGCATCTAACCGAAATCTTACAGAAAGTAGGCTTAGACGGTTTTCCACCGTTATTAGGATAGTGTATCGGTTATTACCTGTACATGAGTGAGTGAACGTTTTTCGTTAATTAGGGTGGCACCACGGTAGCCCCGTCCCTTGTCTTATAGGGATGGGGCTTTTTTGCGTGGTTTAAATTATAACTTTCAGATATAAGGAGGAGGCAACATTATGGAAAGAACGTATGTTAAAGACTTAGGGGGTCAAATCGGGAATAACATTCTAGTTAAAGGCTGGGTACACAAAATTAGAGATTTTGGAAAGCTGAAATTTATAATGCTCAGAGATAAAACTGGAATTATCCAGATGGTTGTCTCCGAACAATCCTATGATGGACTTAGAATCGAAACTCCTTTAGAGGTGAGAGGTATTCTTTATGAGAACGATAAAGCTTTAAACGCCTTGGAAATACACGTTGAGGAAATAAATATACTTTCAGAGCCCGAATATGATATATTGCCCATTGAGATCAACCGTGAGAATTTGAACAGTTCCCTGGAAACCAATTTGAACTATCGTTCCTTAAGCCTAAGAAATTTAAAAAAACGTGCGGTTTTTAAGGTGCAGGAGGAAATCACCCAATGCTTCCGTACTTTTTTAAAAGGTGAAAGGTTTTCGGAAATTCACACACCTAAGCTGGTTTCTTCTGGCACTGAAGGCGGTTCTGAGGTATTTACAGTCAAATATTTTGATCGAAGAGCCTTCCTGGCACAAAGCCCTCAGTTTTATAAGCAAATGATGGTTGGCGCAGGCTTTGAAAGAGTTTTTGAAGTAGGGCATGCCTATCGTGCAGAGCTTCATAATACCTGGAGACATCTCAATGAATATGTAAGCTTAGATGTGGAAATGGGATTTATTCAAGATGAATTTGATTTGATGAATCTAGAAAATAGATTTATAAAATACCTATTTTCCCATCTCACAGAGACTTGTTCAGAAGAGCTGGGAATGTATAATGTAATATTAGAAGACATCGGAGAAATTCCTAAAATGACATTGGAGGAAGTTCATAAAATTCTACTGGATCAATATGATAAGAAATCTCCAGTTGGAAATATAGATGCGGAAGGGGAGGTTCTGATTTCTCAATATGTGAAGGAAAAATATAACTCTGACTTCGTTTTTTTAACAAAATATCCAGTTAAAAAAAGACCTGTATATGCAATGCCTGATGATGAAAACCCTGAATTAACTAAGAGCTTTGACTTGATCTATAAGGGTTTAGAAATTACAACTGGCGGGCAACGGATTCATCGTTATTCCCATCTCAAGAATAATATGATCAAGTTTGGCTTAAATCCTGATAATTTTGATTTTTATGTAGATACCTTTAAATACGGAATGCCTCCTCATGGTGGTTTTGCAATCGGCTTAGAACGGTTAACGATGAAAATATTAGAACTAGACAATATTCGTGAGGCGACTTTATTCCCTAGAGATATGAAGCGACTAACACCTTAATATAAAACATAGGATGGTGATAAAAATGGCTTATGAAACAATCATTGGTCTAGAGGTACATGTTGAATTAGAAACAAATTCTAAAATATTTTGCGGATGCTCTACAAGCTTCGGTGCAGACCCCAACACCCAGTGTTGTCCTGTGTGTCTGGGATTGCCTGGCTCTCTTCCAAAGCTAAATGAGAGAGTAATCGAATTTGCAGTAAAAGCGGGGACGGCGTTAGACTGTGAAATCTCACCTTATAGTAAAATGGATAGAAAGCATTACTTTTATCCTGATATGACAAAAGCTTTTCAAACTTCACAATACGATCTACCACTATGTACCGATGGAAATATTTATCTAGAGAAGTATGATAAAATGGTACGCATCACTCGGATCCATATAGAAGAGGATGCAGGTAAGTTACTGCATATGGAAGAAGACAACAGCTCTCTTATAGACTATAATAGAGTAGGCGTGCCCTTGATAGAAATCGTTTCGGAACCGGATATGAGAAGCCCAGAAGAAGCAATTGAATATCTTCGACAGTTAAAATCCGTATTAGAGTATCTAGATATATCTGATTGT
>CALECF010000149.1 GCA_937948705.1 uncultured Anaerosolibacter sp.
CTCTAGCAACCAACAAGTGCTTTTAGAGCAGATTGATAATAGAAGACAGTCTGTTTCAGGAGTATCCTTAGATGAAGAGATGGCAGACATGGTAAAATTCCAGCATGCCTACAACGCCAACGCCAGAATGATTACCACCATTGATGAAATGATTGACGTGATCGTGAATCGAATGGGATTGGTAGGTAGATAATAGCACGTTGCGACGGAAAGGAGGAAAAAAATGAGGATTACAAATTCCATGATGGTCAGTACTATGATGCGAAATTTAAATAATAATTTAAATAGAATGGATAAAATACAGATGCAGATGGCTACGGGTAAGCGGATAAATAAGCCATCAGATGATCCTGTTGGGATGGCAAAGGTTTTGACTTTGTCCTCAGACATTTCTGCAAATGAACAATATAAGAAAAATGTGGATGAAGCTCTCTCGTGGTTGGAAACGACAGAAATTGCAGTGACCCAGCTAAAGGATGTCATGCAGCGTGTACGAGAACTAACGGTGCGTGGTGCTACGGGGACATTGGCTCCTGAGGACAAACAAGCTATACAAAAAGAGATCACCCAGCTTAAAGATCAAGTCGTATCCATCGGAAACTCCACCTACGCAGGCAGATATATATTTGCAGGCTATAGCACTACAACGAAGCCCTTTTCATTAGAAGGAACTGCTACCGGAACACAGCTTACTTATAATGGAAGAATGGTTAGCCCGGGTGGAATGGTAAATGAGAATGTATTAGAAGCAGATTTTATGAATTTCATGATAAATCCTAACAATAAAGAATTAACCATGGCACAAACCACAGATCCTATGATGATCGAGATCGGTATGGGAAATCTGATGAATGTAAATATCAATGGCCCAGAGCTATTTCAAAAAGGCTTCGGAGGCGTGTTTGAAACATTAAGCAAGCTTGAAAATGTATTGCAGGGGAAGGAAAGCTACCAACATGGCTTTGTGGATATGCGTTTTCAAGGGGAGTTGGGCATCCTGGATTTAGACAATGCAGTAGGGGATAAAATGCTGCAGATCAAAATGGGGGAGGACAGTTTTACGATTAATTTTCCCCAACAGGTAGATCCTTTAAGTATGGAACAAATCCAGAAATCCATTGATGCAGTACCCCATTTAAAGAAAAATGGGGTGGCTATTGCCGCTGATGGAACAATCTCGGCAGATCAAAAGTTCACCATTTTAGCCAGTACTTTGAGTGGGACGACCTTTCCACTAGAAGCAGATCCTGCCTACGCGCCTCTGTTAATCGGTGAGCGATTAGAAGGATCTATTGAAACCACTACAGGTCAAGGATTGATTGTTAATGGTACTAACATTTCATTACCTGATGGAAAAAAATATGATTTAAATGCTAGAGCAGGAAAAGAAGAACTGCTAAAGGATATTCGGGCACTATTACCGCCTCCACTACAGGTAAACTTTACAGCAGATAACCGGCTACAGTTTAGCGATACACATCAGACAGCAGCACCCTATGACACCATAGAGTTTCAAGATATGGGAGGGTTTCTTACAAACCTAGGCTTCACTGATGGACAACAGTCCAAGCAGGTAGATGTCAAAACAGAAAAATTAGATACGGGTGCCATGCTAACAGATCTAGATAACAATATGGAAAACATATTAGCCAAGCTTTCAGAGATCGGAGCAAAGAATAATCGACTGGAATTAGATCAAAGCAGGCTAGAGGATAACATTATCAACTATAAGAATTTGCTATCCAAGACAGAGGATGCGGATATGGCAGAGGTAATCATGAAGTTGAAGATGGAAGAAAATGTATATCGAGCATCATTATCCTCTGGGGCAAGGATCATTCAGCCGTCACTGATGGACTTCTTGAGGTAGAATAGATTGTATGTTAAACGAGAAATATTAGAACCATTAAATATCAGCAGAGAATTCATTCTCTGGAGATTGATAGAAGATTTGGGCTTGTAATTTTGATTTTTAAAATGGGGTGAAACCATGGATCTACGTATAACCACAACACCGGCATTAATAGGCATTGACCGTACACCTGGAAGCTTTGACATGCGTCAGCCAAAGGCAGATATGGAACTGAATATTGAGCATCCAAGGGTGGAGATCCGTACGGAACATGGACAGGTACGTATCGACCAGAGCCAGTGCTTTTCCGAAGCAGGATTAAAAAGCTTTTCAGAACTAACTGCTGATAACGCTGCCTTTGCACGACAGAAGGCAATGCAGGCCATTGAAAAGATCGGGCGACAGGGAGATGAGATGATGGCCATCGAAGCTAAATATGACCCTATCCCTGGTCAAGCAGAGGAAAATGCTTTTACTTGGGACGATGTAGAGGTTAACTTTGATCTCATTCCTAAAAGTAGGCCGAAGATCGACTTTGTAGGTGGAACGGTAGATATACAGGTAAAGGAAGGCCGTGTAAACCTGCAGGTACAAGTCAATAAACCAATCGTTAATTATACCCCAACAAAACTAGACATTTACTTGAGGCAGAGAAACAGTATTAATATTGAATACGTAGGCTCAAAGTTCAACCAACTTGGTTGAGCTTTTGCATTAAGAAAAGCAATTTTCATATAAGAACGGAGGAAGTTCTATGAAGCTTCAAACAAAACATTTTGGAGAAATAGAAATTGATTCACAAAAAATCATCACCTTTGAAGACGGCATCCCAGGATTTGAAGAGACCAAACAATACGCATTACTACCAAATCCTGATGCTGAAAATCCTTTTCAATGGCTGCAGGCCGTAGAAGAACCATCTCTTGCTTTCGTAATTACAAATCCCTTCTATTTCAAAGAAGATTATGAATTTGACATACCAGAGAGAGTAACTCAGCAGCTACAAATTGAAAAGAAAGAAGAAATTGCTATATATAGTATCGCAGTTGTTCCAGAAAATATTGAAGACATCACCATTAATCTCCGTGGCCCTTTAGTAATCAACATTGAGAAAAACAAAGGACGACAACTACTATTAGATCATGAAGCATATGCATTAAAATATAAGATATTTCAAAAACTTCCTATAGAGCAGAAAGAATAGGGGCGATGAGATGCTAATCTTAACACGCAAAAAAGATGAAAGTATCATGGTAGATGATCGCATTGAAGTGAAGGTCATTGGTATAGAAGATGGAAAAGTAAAACTAGGAATCTCTGCACCAAAGGATGTAACTATTCACCGCAAAGAAATTTACCTAGAGATCCAACAAGAAAACCAACAGGCAGCTGTGACCAATGTAGATCTACAGGATTTGTCAAAAATTTTCAAGAAAAAGTAAATAAATTTTAAAAAACCACTAAAGTTCTACAGATATCTCTCCGATAACAAGAATGTAGATAAAAACAAAAATTCAATTCTGGCGGCCGACAGCATTGAATTCAGCAAAAGATTTCCGTATAGGTTTACTGGTTTTGCTTTTAACCGGGAACCAGTAACCAAACAACCAATCACTATGGCATGGATGCCAAAAACAAAAATCAAGGAGGAAGAAAAAATGAGAATTAATAACAACTTAATGGCAATG
>CALECF010000150.1 GCA_937948705.1 uncultured Anaerosolibacter sp.
AGAATTAGTGAAGCGAATGATACAAGAAGGACACACCATAGCGAACCATACTTGGACACATCCAGATATGCGTACTCTCACAAGTGATCAACTCCTTACAGAAATCATGGAGACACAGAATGCCATTGAAAGAGTCAGTGGGTTAAAAACCGCTATCATGCGACCCCCTTATGGCTTTGCCAATGATGCAGTAGTTCAACAGCTAAAAGGATTAGATTATAAAGCGATCCATTGGACTGTAGATACTAAGGACTGGAAAAATCCTATATCTGTTGATGAGATACTATTAAACGCATTGCCTAAAATTACTGGAGAAGATACAATTATTCTTATGCATGACTCACCAGGAGATCGATCCTCCACAGTTAAAGTATTACCTGAGCTTATTGAGACACTACAAAAGAATGGATTTGAATTTGTGACTACTGATACAATGTTAAATATTAAAGCATATAAATAACACGCTATAATTTTGAATAATAAACAGGGCAGTGATATATCACTGCCCTGTTTATTATTCTTTTCCTGCTTATGTTAAGATCAGTTTATGGTTCCATAAAACTCGAAGAGCAGTTTTACCTCTACATTAAAGATTGCCGCTCCGTATACCTCTTTCCACTCTACGGATTTCCAGTATGGGTTGTGCTTTGCTCGGATCATTTCACCAACCCCTAATGGATCTGAGCCGACTTCTTGAAGATAGGCTAGTACTTCTAGACAGTCCTTTTGGATGGATTTTGAAACGGCTTCCTCTAATCTTTTCTTAGCCTCTGGATTATCCATGCTGTGACCTACACCGTATTCAGCCAGTGAAGCTTTTAAATCCAGTTTGATATCTATCTGAGGAGTCTCACCCTCAGTGTTTATTTCAACTTTTCTCTTAGCACCCTTGATCGATAATGCAACCCCTTCTTTTATTTGTGATGTTTCACGTTCTTCCTCTTGATCACGATACATGTATTGAATCGTGTTATCTGTACCCAATAGTGCGTGCAGGATCCCGGTCTCAGCAGTATTGATTTCCCCAACCATTTTATCTCCGCTGAACAAGGCAGATCCAGCTATTTCTATATGCTTCCGGTTGTACCGCACCAGCGGTGTTATGGGATCTATGGTTTTTGAGTAGGCCAGAATGCTAAAATCATAAATCCTTGTTTCTGGAATATAGGAATTTTGGCGTGCGTTTACCAGCAAATCATTTACGTAAGCTGCAGGCCTTGGCTTATTTTCAAATTGTGCACTGAGTTCCATCATCTCCTTGGGGCTTCCGTCCACAACAATTACATTAGCCAGCAGAGGGTTCTCGCTCTGTCGCAGAAATATTTCGAAAAATTGGTTGATTCCTTTTTGTGCCAGCTCTTTTGAAAAATAAATATGCTGTGTCTTTCCACCCTCTACTGCTTTCCCTGAAACATGACGGACCTCTTCTCTAGCCTCCCTTAAAAGGTTTCTTGAAGTCGTAAAGACATCAACGTTCCCTTTGATATCAGGTCCTATGATCGGGATGGTGGCGGTATAAACTAATTTTTCATCTTGATCCAGTTCCAATCCCAGCTGGAGGATAAAACCAATCCGTTCATAAATCTTTTGGTCCCAGCATCCAGTTAAGATCAGAAGTGTCATACACATGATCATTACAAGGATGCGCTTCATAATGATTGTCATTGAGCCTTCACTCCTTTTTTTCTTAGAAAGGATAGGCAAAGAGATAAAACAAAAAATAAAGATACACCCATCCCGATATAGCTGGTAATATCGAGCAACATAAATGCTTCATTGATATCCCGCGGCATCCTACTTAATAAAACTAAAAATGCAAAATAGATCCCTAATGAGAGTTTTGTTTTTTTCAGCTTAAATACTTTCTCCAAGCCATAATAAGCGGTAAACATGTATGCCCGCATAGAACAGCCCATCACTACAAACCACAAAGCAATAATATACAAGTCTACTCTTTCAAGAATTGGTGCATTATAGGACCTTGCTATATTGAATAAGGGAATGATCTGAATTTGTAAAAAGCTTATTCCGAAGATGGCAGTACTAGAAGCTACCACAATTACAAAAAATAATGTACTTATCAGACTGGCAGTGATATGCCATTTAAATGCATTTTTCTTGTCCGTAATTTCTGGAAAAAGAAAAACGATCAACTCCAATCCGATAAAAGCGCGAAAGCTTATTTGAATACTGGATAATATTTGGGCCATCCCAGCCTCCCCTATGGGCAAGAGAAAGGAAGTCCTAGCGTCCCCCATCATCAAAGCTATGAGTATAAGGAAAATAATATAGGATAAGATCGAAACATATTTAAATCTGCAAACATATTTAAGTCCTTGCCAAACCAAATAAATCGACGGCAGCATAATAAAAGGTGATACTGCCCATACAGGTGAAAGTGGCAGTACTGTCAGTCTCAAAAAAGTGGTGAAAATACGAATCCCTCTCGCTGCAGCCAGCAGTAGATAGAAGATCAACAGGACATTCCAAACAGTTCCGATGGCTTTTCCGAAAATCATCTGGTTGATATCGAATATTCCCTTATCTGAGTACCTTTCTAACAGCACAGTAAACAGCACACTGAATAGTATTGCGATAGATCCTGCAATCAGCAGTGAAATCCATCCGTCTTGCCCTACTTCCTTTGCCAGAACGGAGGGAAGTGTAATCACGCCTATTCCAGTCTGTGTGACAAAAGTAAAGAGTGCCATTTGCTTGGATGTAATATTATTTCTTCCTGTCATCATATCTACCTCTAATAATATTTTTTGTCCTTGTGGTTTTGTCTCGTAATGCTATGTCTTTGATTGGTAATCTAAAAAATGAATCTTTCAAATCTCTTGTAGTTAATGGAATAAAAGGTTGAAAGTAGGGCTGCCCCAGTGACTCTATGGTGAATAGGTGGGTAATCGTCAACGCCGTAGCTACTACGATGCCAATAATGCCAAATATAGAAGCGGCTAATATGAAGCAAAAGCGCAGGATCCGTATGGCCAGTGCCATATCATAAGAGGGGATCACATAGGATGCAACCGCAGTGGCAGCCACAATGACAATGAGCAAATCACTGACAATCCCAGCCTGAACAGCAGCTTCTCCGATAATCAAACCTGCAACAACACTGATGGCCGTACCGACATAGGTAGGTAGTCGTATTGCCGCTTCTCGAATCATCTCGACTGTTACCTCTAGGATCAAAACCTCAATAATCGGCGGAAAAGGTACTCTTGCCCTGGATTCCGCTAAGGGTATAAGTAGGTCAAGCGGCACTGCGTAATAGTGGAAAGAGGTAACTGCGATATATATGGCTGGTAAAAATATGGTCAGGATCAGTGCCAAAAACCTTAACATACGTGACAAGGATCCATGAATCCATAGGGTACTATAGTCATCTAAAGCCTGGAAAAATGACATAAAGTTCACTGGAGCTATCAGAACTACCGGTGTTCCCTCCTGCAATACGACCATTCTTCCTTCAAGAAGCGCTGCCATGGCTTTATCCGGTCTTTCAGTAGCAAGAAATTGAGGAAACAGGGAGTTCGGGTGTGCTGTTAATAACTGTTCGATATAGCCCAATGCAACTAGCCCGTCTATTTCGATCTTACTAATTTGATCAAAGAGTTGGTTTACAAGCTCCATATTCGCAACGCCTTCTATATATGCAACCGCAACTTTTTGTTTGGTCTGCACCCCCAAAGTGACGGTTTTGAACTTGAGTCTATTGTTTTTTATCTTTCTTCTCAGTATGGAAAGGTTGGTGCCCAGATGTTCTATAAATCCTTCATGAGGACCCCGGACATTCTTTTCAGTGACTGGTTCTTCAATGCCTCTTTTTTCAATGTCTGCAAGCGTACAGGATACGGCAAAGGAAAGGGCATCACAAACAAAAACCGAATTTCCAAATATAATACTGTCTACGACTGCTTCCGAATCATATAGTAGGGTAGTTTCATTCAGTGGTAAATTATGAATATTTATTTCATTAGACAATTGGCTCAAATTCATAGACACAATCGGAATGATAAAGTCTCTTTGTATTAGGTTATTGTCTGTAAGACCATCGATGTAAAAAAAGAAAGCTTCTTTCTGGTCATCAATATACACTTTCTTTTGTATAATATCAGGACAATCCTGAAGTTTTTCATTAATATATTCTAAATCAATATTGGATGAGATTTTTTTTCTACTATGGCTTTTCCTTCGCATGGCAATCACCTCGGTAAGATTATTGCCTTCACCCTGGGTGATTATGCAACCTTTACATATCTATCAGGTTCTATTATGCATAAGCCCATGTTATAAGGAGAAAATAATCAGGATAGAACAACTGGGAGGTGAACAACATGTCTCAAAAGAGTAGGACGTTGCATGAAACAATGGAAATACATGAACTCCTCAATCTTAAAACCGCTTGTATGACCAAATCTAAAATGATCCAAGGTCTCGTGTTTGATCAAGAATTAAAATCACTGCTAGAAAAAGATGTACAACAATCCATCACAGCCGTAAATACACTACAAGGACTCCTAACAAAAACCCATCCACAATAATTGGAGGAGAAAACCACATGAACTATACGAAAAAATCAATCAATGAAATAAAAAAACCAATGAGTAATGATTTCTTAGAAATTGAAAACGCTGATGGTATGCCTGGGCTTGTGGATTCAACCATTGCCCTTGAATTTTTATTGTCTATCAAAACTGGCATAAGAAACACTGCAATCGCAATAACAGAAATTGAAAATTCTGAAGCGAGAACAGCTGTACGTAATTTGCTCAACGATACGATTAACCTGCATGCTGAAGTTTCAGATCTTATGATTAGCAAAGGATGGCTCCACCCCTATGATGTGAATGAACAATTTAAACTAGATAAGATATCAGCTCAAACAGCAATTCAAATTGCCAGTCTAGAGCTCTTCCCTGGAGATACAAGCAGACTTGGTACATTTGCAACACCAAATTATTAATATTAGGAGGTCTACGAATCATGAAAGCCGTAACCTATCAAGGCATTAAAGATGTAAGCGTAAAAGAAGTCGAATCTCCTAAAATCCATAAACCAGATGATATTATTGTAAGGGTAACGAGCACAGCCATATGCGGATCAGATCTTCACATTATCCACGGTATGATACCCAATACTCCTCAAAACTATATCATTGGTCATGAACCAATGGGAATTGTTGAGGAAGCGGGCCCAGAGGTTACAGCGGTAAAGAAAGGTGACCGGGTAATCGTCCCCTTTAATGTTAGCTGTGGAGAATGTCATTATTGTAAGCATGATCTTACCAGTCAATGCGACAACTCAAATCCCCATGGACAGAGTGGTGCGTATTTTGGATATTCGGAGACCTTTGGTGGATATCCAGGAGGTCAAGCCGAGTACATGCGCGTGCCTTTCGCAAATTTTACACCCTTCCGAATTCCTGATAATTGCGAAGTAGCAGATGAAAAATTAGCACTACTCTCTGATGCGGCACCCACAGCTTATTGGAGTGTTGATAACGCTGGCGTTAAAGATGGAGATACAGTGATCGTGTTAGGCTGTGGACCTGTAGGGTTATTGGCACAAAAATTTGCTTGGCTCAAGGGTGCCAAAAGAGTTATTGCAGTGGATTATATAGATTATCGTTTAGACCATGCCAAACGATACAATAGGGTAGAAATCGTTAATTTTGAGCAACACCAGAATACGGGAGAGCATTTGAAGGAAATTACAAAAGGTGGAGCAGATGTGGTTATTGACTGTGTTGGCATGGATGGCAAGATGACACCCCTTGAATATCTAGCAACTGGTGCAAAACTTCAGGGTGGCGCCATGGGGGCTATCGTTATAGCAACACAAGCCGTACGAAAAGGGGGTACTATTCAAGTCACCGGCGGCTATGGTGCCAGGTATAATGCCTTCCCTCTTGGAGATATATTTAACCGCAACATTAATGTGAAAACAGGACAAGCTCCAGTAATTCCGTACATACCCTTTCTATATAATCTAGTTGCAGAAGGAAAGGTAGATCTGAGTGATATTATTACCCATGTACTCCCATTAGATCAAGCAGAACGCGGATATGAGATTTTTGATACAAAAATGGATGGATGTATAAAAGTCATTCTTAAGCCATTTACTCACTAAAATGCTACCTGAATCATCTGGGTAAGCTACCCATTTTTGAAGGAAAAGGATGTGATATTTTGAATACAGGTAAAAGAATCGCACCCCACGAGACATTTGATCTCCATGAATTACTGGTCTTAAAAACTGTTAGTGCTACAAAGTCATCGGTAATGGCGGGATTGGTTAAAGACGAAGAATTAAAGACAATCCTTCAACAGGATCTTAGTGCTACACAAGAACAGATCAAAGAACTACAGAGCTTACTTCAATCATCGGTACTTGCACCCTCAGACATAGGAAAAGACACTACTGGCGCCGAAGCTACGACAAGGCATTAGTCTTTATATTGATAAGCAGTGAAAGAAGGTGAATATCCATGAACATATTACAGAGCTTAGCCGGTATGGGAGATATGACGGAACAGGTTATCGCAACAGATTTTCTACTGGCTGCTAAAACCAGTGTTAGAAACTATGCTGTAGCCATATCTGAAACGACAACACCCGAAGTCAGAGAGGTGCTTCGTAGGCATTTGGACGTTGCTATCGATACCCATGAAAGTATACTGAGACACATGATGAATAAGGGGTATTATCATGTCCATGATCCGCAAGAGCAGATCAGAGTCGACATGCAAACTGCTGATACTGCCTTAAATCTACAACGGTAGGAGAACATAAATGGATCTTGTCAGATCATACTATTAAGACAAATAGGGACATAAATAGTCCCATTTTTCTTGCCCACTTTCGTTCTGCATGGTTAATGTTGTGTTATCAATTATGGATTAGCCTGGTCCTATAGCAACATTTATCCAGTATTCTCTGCTAGAATTAACCGGTTACCTTCGCTGGAGACTTTATCTTTTCAAGAAAAACATTACAACCCTCTTTCTTTTCTAAAATATTGAATCAAATAATATCTCTATGTATTTTAGTCACAAGTTCAATTTAGTCTAGCTTTTTAATTAACCTTATACATATACGCTTGTACCAAGTAACATTAGCTATATCAAAAGCATAAGATAGAGTAATAGAGACCGGTAGGCGTTAATTATATGGGGTGATATGGCTGAAAGCTTTGGTTACGGGTGGGACAGGTTTTATTGAGTCCCATATTGTTGATTTGTTAATTCAAGAGGGTCACGGTGTAGTGTTTGTTTATGTAACGAAGAAAACTTGTCAAGCATTCAAGGAGCTTATGATTTTACATTGTGGTCTGCATTATGATGTGTTTTCCTTAAGGAGTGATATACATGGAAAAAAATCAACCGTATTATAATTACGAAAAAGATATGATTTTTCTCGACGATGTACTGAATTTAATGGAGGAGGCGATAAAAAATCATAAACCATTCTCACTGGGACGTTTTGGACATATTGAGATAGCTTATATAGGTTGGTCACACTTTCCTCAATGTACAAATTGGTATGAACCATATAGTTCTTATTCCGGTGCAACTGCATCTATTTCTGTAATAAAAGAGGATTTAACCTATGCGTTAAATACTACAGATATTGTAGGATTTCATGCATCATGGGGTGCAGCTTTGGAAGATCAACAAACTGCTAAGCTAACTTCAGAACTTATACAGTTTTTAGACTTTAAACCAAAATATATTTGTCCCGCTTTTATTACCCATGAAATGATAAAAAGTGATAGATTTTGGTCATGTTTAAAAAACCAAAAAGTTGCATTAGTTGGAAGAAGAGCATCAGAGGCTGCATATGCTTTAAAGGAAAAAGGTATAGATATAACGTATACAACGACTTTAGAGGGTTATGGAGAAATAGAAAAGGTTCATGATGAGCTCTCTAAGAGAGAAGATTGGGATATTGCTCTTCTTTCCGCAGGCATTCCAGCAACCATTTTGGCACCGCAATTAGCCAACCATACAAATAGAGTTGTAATTGATTTTGGTCATGCATTAGATAAGTGCGTTGATGGGGAAAACTATAATTATAAAAAGTTACTGGAAGATTGGAAAAACGAGATGGATAAAAAAATGCTCGTTTCTATCGTTATGGCTGTGTATAATGGGAAGAGATTTCTCAACGAAGCCTTAGACCATGTTTTATCACAAACCTACAGCAATTTAGAAGTGATTATTGTAAATGATGGCTCCACAGATTCTACCAAGACCATATTAGATGGTATAGATGACAATCGGGTAAAAGTGATTCATTTGGAGAAAAATCAGGGTGCTGCTAATGCTCTAAACATTGGTATTAGGGAGGCAAAGGGATCGTGGATTGCGATTCAAGATGCAGATGATAATAGTTATCCTACTAGAATAGAAGAACAGGTTAAATATATTTTCGAACACCCTCAGT
>CALECF010000151.1 GCA_937948705.1 uncultured Anaerosolibacter sp.
GCAATTCAAGACTTCCTATACCACCTATATTAACGAAAAACTATACCCATGCATCGGCAGCTATTCCTGTACCGTCTTAGACCCTGAATTCAGTAATGCAGCACCCATACTCAAGATTCTAGAGGTGATACCCTTTGCAAAGGAACGGGATACATTCTCCATCACCATCCAGTCTTCCTATCGATATAACAATGTCACCCACACGGGAAAAGCAATCTATGAAATCTCCATTCCCACAACCACTACGTATCCACTGAATGAAGGGGATATAGATAAAATTATCCACATGAGATATCTATCTGAACATCAGGCAGGTGTATAATAATGAAAGAAAAATTTAACCAAAGAGGCTTTACACTGATTGAAGTCGTGGCTGTCATCGGATTGATGGCAATTCTCGCTGGTATCGTCATGCCCACCATAAAGAAGTCTAACTTTACCATGAGGTCCTATGGACGGCTGCTGTGTACGGATATACGGGAGGTACGCATGTCGAAGATGACCCTGGGTGGGCAATATAGCATTCTGCTCAGTAAAAAGTACTATAAGGTGTTGGATGGCACTCAAGAATTGAAAACCGTAGAGCTACCGGATCCTTTTGAGCTATTTTATGGGGATGATGAGATTCGTTTCAATTACCAAGGTGTGCCCATCTATGGTGGTGACACCATCAAAATTTTTAACAAAGATTCAAAACGATTCTATAAGCTTACCATTGTCCCTGCCAGTGGCAGAGTATTGTTCATGGATACCCTGTATGGGCCTTAACAAAAGGGGATTCACCTATATGGAGCTGCTCATTGCCTTAGCAATTTTATGTATTGTCATGGGTATTATCTTTTCAATATTGATTGGTTATCAGAAGTATGTCCAACAAATCGATGATCAGCTAGAGCTCCAGTATCAAACCCAAATCGCCATGAATGAGTTTTTGGATAAAGTAATGTATACCAGGGGCATCCATCAGGTAGTGTTTCATGATGAGTCCCAGGGCAAAATCAAAAAGCTAATCTTTGAAAATCCTTCCAAGGAGGCAAAGTATAAGAAACTTGTCTTTGAACATAAACGAGCTACCTCTAGCCTTTGGTATGGCTATGGTCAGGAAGCCAATGTGCAATATGCCAACTATATCAAGGACTTTGTGATTATGCCCATCGATGGCTCCTATAAAGATTGTAGTGGCATTCAGATTATCATCACTGCCCGAAAAAATGACATCATCCTAAGGAGTGAGAATACTATATTCTTTCGCAATGGTGATCCTGCCAATAAAGAATAGACCCTTGGATTGTCGAATTCATATAAAATTCCTCTGAACTTTAGAGGAATTTTAGTTTTTGTATGGAATTTTAACTTTACAATGAATAATAAAAGAGGAGGTTTCCTATGCTTAAAAATTATATGGAAATTGTTGTGGACCACTTGCTTCCCTCAATGTTAAAGGTATTTCCTAATGTATGCCAGTGTGAACAATGCCTGAATGACATTAGAGCCATTGCCTTAAACCATTTGAAGCCCCAATATGTGGTGACTGATCAGGGTGAGGTCTATACAAGGATCAACGAGATGAATATTCAATTTGAAACCGATGTGATGAAGGCCCTCATAGACGCCATCGCCATCGTATCCAAAAATCCAAGACATCGTTAAATGATATATGTTGTAAGAAAGATGCAAATCATGGGTATAATATTGTAAGTTTCATGAAAAATTCTATCCAAATATATAAATATGTGTTATCCTATTAAAAGATTGGGATTAGGTATGGTTTGGCATTTATGGAAACTTATGAACAATACGGTGGTGGAGGGGAATCTACAATGATTGCAAGGCTCGCTCGTTTTAGAGAACAATTGAGTGACAAAGGCATAGACGCAGGGATCCTATACAAACCTGAAAACAGAAGGTACTTGAGTGGCTTTACTGGAAGCTCCGGGTATGTGGTAGTCACCTTAGATGACGCCTATTTTATTACTGATTTTCGTTATATGGAGCAGGCCTCTAAGCAGTGTATGGGCTTTGAAGTTCTTGAGCATACAAATGAAAATCCGCTGCATACTATTTTGAAGGGCCTCAAGCTGAACAACATAGGATTTGAAGATGATTTTGTAACCTATGCCCAGTATCGGGAGTTTTGCGATAAGCTGGAGCATACCAAAATGGTGCCCTTAGAAGGTGTCATGGGCAATCTCAGAAAGATTAAGGATGAGGAAGAAATCAAAATGATCGAAAAGGCAGCACTCATTGCTGATCATGCTTTTGATCACATCCTGAAATTTATTAAAGTTGGTATGAAAGAAACTGACGTTGCTTTGGAATTAGAAGTATTTATGAAAAGACAAGGAGCCAGCGGTTTATCCTTTGATAGCATTGTTGCATCCGGCGTCCGTTCATCGCTGCCCCATGGGGTTGCCTCGGATAAAATAATTGAAGAAGGCGACTTTGTCACCCTAGACTTTGGATGTGTGTACGAAGGTTATTGCTCTGATATGACAAGGACTTTTGTCATGGGTAAAGCCAGTGAAAAACAAAAAGAAATCTATTCCATCGTCCTAGACGCCCAACTAAATGCTTTGGAAGCCATTAAACCGGGTATAACAGGTGTAGAGGTAGATAGGATTGCAAGGGATATCATCAATGAAAAGGGTTATGGCAATTGTTTTGGTCATGGCTTAGGTCATGGCGTTGGACTAGAGGTCCATGAGGCACCAAGACTATCACCCCTTGGCCATGAGACGTTAAGGCCAGGTATGGTGGTCACCGATGAACCAGGGATTTACGTACCCGGCTTTGGCGGAGTACGCATCGAAGACCTTGTGGTGGTAACTGAGACAGGCTGCAAAACCCTATCGAAGTCCCCAAAGGAGCTCATTGAGCTATAGAATGTATACAACTACTGGTAATACACGATACTATCAGTAGATCAATAAATTATTTTATATATTTATGATTAATGGAGGGATACAAATGATTTCAGCATCAGATTTTAGAAAAGGTGTTACTTTTGAAATAAATGGTGAACCTTTCGTAGTAGTAGATTTTCAACATGTTAAACCAGGCAAGGGTGCTGCGTTCGTTAGAACAAAGTATAAAAGTGTTACGTCGGGTGCTATCCGTGAGGAAGCTTTTAACCCAAATGACAAATTCCCAAAGGCCCATATTGAAACTAAGCAGATGCAGTACTTATACAGTAGTGATGATCTTTACTACTTCATGGATAATGAGTCTTATGAACAATTGCCATTGTCCAAGGAGCAGGTTGAGGATGCCATTATTTATCTAAGAGAGAATGATACAGCCACTGTTAAGTTCTTCAAAGGAAAGGCTTTCCAGGTGGATCCACCAAACTTTGTCGAGCTTGTTGTAACTTATACAGAACCAGGCGTAAAGGGTGCTACTGCCACGAACGTATCAAAGCCAGCAACGGTAGAAACAGGTGCCATTATCCATGTGCCTATTTTCATCAATGAAGGTGACAAAATAAAAATTGATACCCGTACTGGTGACTATTTGTCAAGAGCTTAGGCAATAATACTAAAGTATATTAATAAAAAGGAGGTTTCACCATGAATTATCTTTATGAAAGAGTTGCTTATTTAAGAGGGCTTGCAGATGGCTCTGAGCTTACTGAGGAAACGAAAGAAGGTAAGGTTCTTCTGAATATGATTGATATTTTAGAAGATTTCGCTGACTCTATGGAAGAGCTAAAGCGAGAAGTAGAAGATTTAGATGAATATGTGGAGGCGCTGGATGAGGATTTAGCCGTCGTTGAGGATGACGTATATGGTGAAATGGACGACGAGGATCTCGATGACGAAGATGAGGATGACGAAGAAGCGATTGATTTCGTTGAATTGGAATGTCCTAACTGTCAAGAAATGATTTACCTTGATCAAGATATGGTGGATCATGCTGATGATGATACTGAAGTTGTTTGTCCTAGCTGCCACGAAAAAATATATTTTGAAGATGCATGTGCTGAAGAAGGCGGATGCTGCGGCCATCACCACCATCACGAATAGTTATAAAGATAACCTGATACATCATGTATCAGGTTTTTTTATTTTGAAAAGCAAATTTTAATCATAATATTGTCCTTTTTAAAATACATATCTATATAAAGGAGGGACAGGTTATGGATGGATCAGGGAATATGAATTTTTTAAAGAAAGGTACTTCAGAATACTTTCCTAGGAAAGAAATTCTTGATGCCCTTCCTCTACATCTTAGACAGCTCATACATGGACTACCTTCAAAGTTATGGGATAGCATGGAGGAAATACGGTTGCGTGCGAATCAGCCACTGCTGGTTCAAAGTCTAAATAGAGATGTGTTCATTTATGTCAATGGCAAAACAGGTACTGAAGCTTCAAAGGCATATTTTGTCACAAAGATAGATCTAGAAAAAACTTTCCAGCTTGTTACAGATTATTCTGTATACGCCCTGGAGGAGGATATTAAAAAAGGGTTCATTACCATCCGCGGTGGTCATCGTGTAGGGATCAGCGGTCGAACTGTCATGAATGGATCAGCCATTAAAACCATCAAGGATATCAGTGGTATCAATATCAGGATTTCTCGACAGAAGATCGGTATTTCCGATGACTATATGGAGTACATCGTAACGAGTCCTGGTACTTTTAAAAATACATTGATTATCTCACCCCCCCAATGTGGCAAAACAACGCTTTTGCGGGATATGGTTCGAAACTTAAGCCACGGCATGACAAAAAAAGGTTTCCAAGGATTTAAAGTAGGTGTGGTGGATGAACGCTCTGAAATTTGCGGTGCCTACCAAGGGATTCCTCAGAATGATATCGGCATTCGAACAGATATTTTGGATGCTTGCCCAAAGGCGGAGGGTATTATGATGTTGATACGTTCCATGTCTCCTCAGATTATTACCACCGATGAGATCGGTAAATTGGAGGATGTCATGGCTATAGAGGAGGCTCTCAATGCTGGGGTGAAGGTTTTAACTACGGTTCATGGCCATAGCTTTGAAGAAGTATGTAGGCGTCCCCATCTGAAGCTGCTGATGGAGCAAAACATATTTGAAAGGATCATTATTCTATCCAATATACCAAAGGTTGGCACGATCCAATCTATCCTTGATGGTAAAACAAGAGTCCCTTTATTACAGTATACAGGCACCAGCAGGAGGTGTGAGTCTATTGGCTAAGGTGATCATTTCCATCATTATTGTTCTCAGTGCATCCTTTATCGGATATATCCTTGCCTATAAATATGTACAGAGGCCAAGGCAAATCAAACATCTAATGCTGACCTTGCAGCTTTTAGAAACAGAGATTTTGTATCTATTAACGCCACTCCCTTTAGCACTGAAAAAGGTGGCTGGTAAATCTCCTGGAGAGTTGAATAGGATTTTCTCTGAAACCAGTATGTTACTTGAAAAAAAGAACGGTTTCAGCATAGAAGATGCATGGCGTCAATCTGTGGAAAAAAACTACCAATTCACATCTTTGACTATGGAAGATAAGGAAGCCTTGGTTGACTTTGGTATGAGCTTAGGTACCGTGGACAGAGACCATCAAATGAAGAACTTCCACTATATCTACGCACAGCTTAAAAAACAACTTCAGTCAGCTGAAGATCTAAGGCTAAAAAATGAGCGTATGTATAAAAGCTTAGGTATCCTGCTGGGTATGACAATCGTCATTTTATTTCTATAAATGAAAGACAAAATAAGGAGGATTTCAAATGAGTTCGAATATAGACATGATCTTTAAGATCGCCAGTATAGGCATTCTATTGGCAGTATTACACCAAGTATTGACCCGATCCGGAAGAGAAGAAATGGCAACCATGACAAGCTTAACGGGCATCATCGTTGTACTATTCATGGTGATCCAGCTTGTAAATAATCTCTTTACAACAGTCAGAACCATGTTCCAACTGTACTAATATAAAAGGTGTGATTTCTAATGGAAATATTTAAAATTGTAGGCTTGGGTCTAATTGCAGCCATTCTTTCGGTGGTTCTGAGAAGTGAGAAACCGGAGATCTCATTGCAAATTAGTATTGTAACAGGGTTAGTTATTTTTCTTTTCATTGCAACCAAACTTAGCTATGTCCTAGATATATTGAATATGGTTGCACAAAAGATTGATGTAGATTTGATTTACATCACCACCATTTTTAGAATCGTGGGTATTGCCTACATCTCCGAATTCGGTGCTCAGATATGCAGAGATGCAGGGGAAGCAGCCATCGCATCAAAAATTGAGTTTGCGGGCAAGGTGTTGATCATGGTCCTCGCAGTACCTATTCTCGTTGCGCTGTTAAATTTACTTGTGAAACTAATGCCATAGGATGTGAAATTGATGAAAAAAACAATATGCCTGGTCATTTTCATAAGCATCTTCTTTGCCCATACCTCTTTTGCCATGGAACAGAACCCTGAGAATAGCTCGGTCACCAATGAACTCATCATGGAGCAATTTGATAAGATGGATACCAGCGATTTAAACCGGATCGTTGAGAGCATCAATCAGGATGTCAATCAATATTTGCCTACCTTAAACCTAAAGTCCCTCATACAGAATATTATCAAGGGAGAGAGTGTATTTTCTATCAAAGACCTCCTGAATGGTCTTTTAAAATACCTCTTTAAAGAGGTGGTGGCAAATTCCATGCTCCTAGTAAGGCTCATCATTATTGCCGTACTTTGTGCATTCCTTAACAATCTTTCCAATGCCTTTGAAAGTGATGCCGTAGGAAAGCTGGCCTATAGCACTTGCTATATCATTATTATTGCCATCGCCATACAAAGTTTTTCTATCGCTACCCAGATAGGAGTCAACGCCATCGATGATATGGTCATGTTTGTGCAAGCACTTCTTCCTATTTTACTCACTCTATTGATGACCATGGGAGGTATTACAGCATCTGCATTGTTTCAGCCCATCATCATCGCTTCGGTAGGGATCATCAGTACCCTTATGAAAACCGTTGTGATACCGCTGATCTTTTTTTCCGTGATTTTATCGATTGTGAATTATCTCTCTTCAAAAATTCATGTTTCTAGGTTAGCATCCCTATTAAAGCAGGTTTGTGTCATCTTGACTGGGTTGATGCTAACAGTATTTATCGGCATTATCACCATACAAGGTGTCGCTGCTTCTGCTACGGACGGTGTCACCATAAGGACCGCTAAGTTTGCTGTTGGATTGATTCCAGTGGTAGGGGGATTCATATCTGATGCAGCTGACGCAGTCCTAGGCTGCTCTCTTATCCTGAAGAATGCCATTGGCGGTATTGGTCTTTTCGTTCTGGCACTCATTGTTATGATGCCTTTATTGAAAATTTTAGCGCTAATTTTAATTTATAAGCTGGCCAGTGCGCTGATCGAGCCCATCGTAGATAGCGACCTGCCTGATTGTTTAAATGATCTAAGTAATGCATTGGTGATGCTGTTTGGTACAGTCCTTTCTGTGGCTATTATGTTTTTTATGGCAGTGACAATGATCATAGGCGCAGGTAACATCAGCGCCATGATGAGATAAAGGAGATGAGCTTATGACGGCCTTCTTAAGAACATGGACATTAAACATTGTAATGGTAGTTATATTTATTTCATTTGTGGAGCTCTTGCTCCCGAGCAGCAATATGAAAAAATATATCAAAATGGTAGTTGGTCTCCTCGTCATTCTAGTCATTTTGAATCCAATCATCGAGCTGCTTTACGGAAATATCAATATGCAGGATGAAATTTTTAAATCTACAGCGCTGATCGAAAAGGAAGCCCTTTTTAAGGATACAACAAAGTTTAAAGGCGCTCAGAATCAACAAATGATCGCCATGTACAAGGAAAAAATTACGGAGCACCTACGGGATAAACTTGGGTATGAATATGCTGTTCGCCTTGAAAATGTTCATATTTCAATAGAAGAGGACACGGAAAATAAAGATTTCGGAAAAATCAAACAGATTACCCTTGTCCTGGGTGAGGGTAAGGAAAAGCCCAAGGATCAAATCGTCATTGGAAGTATTGATCCAATTTCCGTTGAGGTAAATAGTGTACAAGGAAAAACCATGTCGAATAAAAAAGAAGATTTATCCATTATTTTGGATATAAAAAATAGTATTTCTAGGTTCTACGATATCGAGGAAGATAATATTAATATTAGTATGAATAAGACAAGTCATTAAGGATCAGGGGGGATAGCAACTATGAAAGGTTTTGAGAAATACAAAGAGATGATTAATAACACCAATTATAAAAAAATGATATACAATCTGGTAACCATCATTATCGTTTGTGTCATCGCTTTATTATCCTGGGATACTTTTTTTCCTAGCAATAAAACCAACCCAGAAACAAAGCTTGTTGGGAACGTGAAGGAAAAAGAGCAGGCCCAAGAATCAAATTATAAGGACAGTCTTGAACTGCAGCTTAAACAGATTTTAAGCCAGATCAAGGGCGTTGGGGCAGTTGAGGTTATGGTAACTTATGAAAGTACTGCCGAAGTGGTACCTGCCATCAACAAAACTCAATCCAATCAAGTCAGTGAAGAAAAAGATGCCCAAGGTGGAACGCGGACGACGAAGCAGGATGATCAAAGTGAAAGTATTATCACTTCAACCAATGGAACGGGTCAGCTCATCGTATTGAAGGAAATAAAGCCCCAGATCAGAGGCGTTGTGGTTGTTGCTGCAGGTGCTGGAGACATTCGGGTAAAAACTGAGTTAATCGAAGCAGTGAAAACAATTTTTCAAGTACCTGCCCATAAAGTCATGGTTTATGAAAAAGAATAGGATAGGGAGGAATAGCTATGTATAGATTTAAGAGAAGAAATTATTTGGTACTATCACTGGTGGCAGTCCTATGTTTTATAAGCTACTTGAATTATGCGATCAACAAATACTCTCTGTTGGAAACATCTTCAGAATTTGCCCGCTATGAGGAAATAAAATTGACTGAGGTAGATTTATCAGAGTCAGAATTGCCTAAGGGAGAAGCCAGCGAAGAAAATTCAGTTTTAGGAGAAGTAGAAAAGCCTGGTAACGATATTTCTTTAGTGGATAGTACGGATCATAAAGTAGAAGATCTTGTATCTGAAGCCAGTACGACCATCGCTAGTTCCATCACCAATAGCAAGATCATCAAAAGAACAAATTATTTTATGGAATCTAGACTCAACACTACCATAGAGCGGGAAAAGATTGTTAGTCTTCTTAACGAGATGATTAACAATGAAATGACCGATGAAAACAATAGAAAAGCTGCCAATGATCATAAGTTGAAGTTGATTGATATTATGAACAAAGAAAAAATCATTGAAAATTTGATCAAAGCCAAAGGATTTGAAGAGGCCCTTGTATTTATTACAGATAACTCTGTAAATGTTATCGTAGAAGCCGAGAAGATTACAGATTCTGATATGGCAAAGATATTAGATATTGTGATGAGAGAAACAAAGGTACCCTTTGATAATATAAAAATATTAAATAAATTCTAGTTAGATTTGTAAATCCAGTATGCATTTGGTATAATATTCTTTAGAGATTTCCATTTATAGTTACTGGGGGTGTACCAATGGTCATTAATAACTTAGATAATTCTGATTATGGTCAAATAAGAATAGCTGATGAGGTCGTGGGAATAATCGCGGGATTGGCTGCAACAGAGGTTCCAGGGGTCGCAGGCATGAGTGGTGGTATCGCAGGCGGATTTGCTGAGATGCTGGGGCGAAAGAACCTTTCCAAGGGTGTTAAGGTTGAAGTAGGAGAAAAAGAGGCTGCTGTAGATATGTTTATCATTGTTGAATACGGCGTGAAAATACCTGATGTTTCTTGGCAAATTCAAGAAAGTGTAAAAAAAGCCGTTGAAACGATGACTGGTCTAAAGGTAATCGAAGTAAACATTCATGTTCAAGGTGTTAATATCGACAAAGAGAATAAAGACGAAGAACATATCCAAAGAGTAAAATAAAACCTTAAACTAACCCTCTGAAAACTCAGGAGGTTAGTTTAAATGTTTTTAGAGAGGGGATTTTTATGAATATCATTGATCGTGCTTTCTTAGCTTTGTATAGCTTATTCATTGGCTTGTTTTCTTTGATTCTTTTACTTGTGCCCTTTTATGAGGACGCTTATTGGTGGACAAGCCAGATTCTTGACATCTATCGTTTTGACTGGCAATATGTACTGATACCCGGATTCTTTTTTATCATAAGTATTCGATTTCTACTGACTGGGCTAAAGAGTCACAGTTCTAAGAATCGGAGTATTGTGAAGCATACTTCCTATGGTGAAATCAGGATTTCTCTAAACACGTTGGAAGCCATGGTGCAAAAATCTGCTCGGGAAATCAATGGTCTCCGAGAAATCAAGGCCATGGTACATCCGATCCCAGATGGTGTCGTGATCCAAGTCAATGCCCTTACATCACCGGATATACATATACCCGAAACAACGGCGAAAGCGCAGCAGACCATCAAAGAATACATTGAAAAGTATTCAGGCATTGAAGTCAGAGAGGTTAAGGTAAACATAGAGAATATTGCTTCCATCAGCAAGGGAAGGGTAGAGTAATATATGAAAAATATAGTTATGGATAAAGAAAAGCTTATGGAAATATTCAGCCATCATAGGGGAAAAACCATAGGAATACTGGTGGGGCTATTCTTTAGTATCTTTGTCATTTGGATTGGTATCATCAAAACCCTTTTTATCAGCCTCTGCGTATACCTAGGCTACACTATTGGCAAAAAGGTTGATGATAAAGAAGATTTCCTGGTACTCTTGGACAAGATCTTGCCCCCAGGTAAATTTTAAATCACAATTACATACATATCCTATTTTGAGTTACAATATTGAAGAGGGCTAAGATTGAATCAGAAGACTAATACAACTAGGAGGAAATATATGAGCAGAAAATTTGCTAGGGAAATGGCCATGAAGTTAATCTATCAAATGGATATGCATGGAGATTTTTCAGATACAATGACAGACAGGTTTATTAATGAATTGTCTGAGGATAAACAAGAAAGTGACTATATTAAAGATATAGTGGGTATATATACAGCACACCAGAGTGAAATAGATGAGATTATCGAATCCCATGCCATCGATTGGAAACTAGATCGAATGCCTAAGGTAGACGCAGCAATTCTTCGACTTGCAATTGCAGAAATCGAGTATCGAGAGGATATTCCTGTGAGTGTATCTATCAATGAGGCTGTAGAACTGGCAAAGCAGTACAGTACCGATCAATCAAGCGGGTTCATCAACGGTATACTTGGAAGCTTCGTGGAAAAGAAGTGATATAGAATGGATCAATATTATCTAGGCATAGATACCAGTAATTATACAACGTCTGTGGCAGTGGTAGACGCATCTGGTTCATTGATTTATGAAAAAAGAAAATTATTAGAGGTGAAACAAGGAGAGAGGGGATTAAGACAATCGGATGCCCTCTTTCAGCATGTTTTGACGATGCCTGAATTGTTTGACGATATTTCCAAACATGTGTCCACTGAGAAGATTAAAAAAATTGTTGTCAGCAGTAGGCCCCGCCCTGTAGAGGGCTCCTATATGCCAGTCTTTCGAGCAGGTCAATCATTTGGTCGCGTCTTGGCTTCAACCCTCAAGTGTGATTACCAAGAATTCAGTCATCAGGAAAATCATATCAAGGCAGCAGAATGGTCTGCTGGTGTGAATCTAGACAGACACTTTATTGCCCTTCATATTTCCGGTGGCACCACTGAAATTTTAAGTATCGAGAAAAAGAAAGAAGCTGGTTATGGGATTGAGCTCATTGGTGGTACCAAGGATATCAGCATTGGACAACTGGTGGATCGTGTAGGTGTAAAGTTAGGATTAGATTTTCCAGCCGGCAAAGCTTTGGATCATATGGCAGTCACTTGCAAAACCGATGACTTTAAGCTTCCTCATTCAGTAAAAGGTACTTTTATGAATCTATCAGGTCCTGAGACCAAAGCAATGATCGCCATATCCCAGGGTGTGAACCCTTATGAGATCGCATGGGCGACATTCCAGTGCATATCTAAATCTTTGGAAGCCGTCATTTTGAACACATGCACTGATACAGGTTTGAACAAGGTGATCATGGTGGGGGGCGTTGCTTCCAGTCATTATATTAGGGATTTTCTGAGCAGTTCCCAAAAACTAAAGGGTATTCAAGTTTATTATGGAGATGTACAATATTGTACGGATCATGCAGTGGGGACTGCTTTGTTAGGTATAGATTAATTTTATATAAAGGGAGGATGGTTCTATGACAGCGAAGGTGCTCGATGGAAAAAAGTTTGCAAAGGAAATCAAAGAGAATCTGGCGAAGGAGATCAAAGATCTTCATACCAGTAAAGGAATTGTTCCAGGTCTGGCAGTAGTGATCGCAGGAGATGATGATGCTTCCCATGTTTATGTAGACATGAAGGAAAAAGCATGTGCCTCTATTGGTATGTATTCCAAGTCCTTTAAGCTTCCCTCCACTGTAACCCAGCTAGAGCTATTAGATATCATCGATCAATTGAACCAGGATGATCAAATTCATGGTATACTGATTCAATTGCCGTTGCCTGAGGGTATAAATGAAACTATAGTAAGCAATAGAATCCATCCTAAAAAGGATATTGATGGTTTTCATCCAGCGAATAATGGCAGGCTTTTCCTAGGTGAGGACAGTTTAGCGCCATGTACACCCCTAGGCATCATTGAACTAATCAAATCCACAGGAATTGAAATATCAGGCAAGCATGCCGTTGTGATCGGTCGAAGTAATATTGTTGGTAAACCTGCTGGTATGCTGCTCTTAAAAGAGAATGCCACTGTTACGATCTGCCATTCAAAAACAAAGGATTTAGATGCCCACTTGAAGGAAGCAGATATCATCGTATCTGCCGTAGGTATTCCGAATCTTGTAAGGGGGCATATGGTTAAAGAAGGTGCCATCGTGATTGATGCCGGTACAAGGGTAGTTGAAAACAAATTGGTGGGTGATGTTCATTACCAGGAGGTAGAGAAGGTCGCTTCATGGATTACCCCAGTGCCAGGTGGTGTAGGTCCCATGACCATTGCCATGCTCCTTCAAAATACGTTAAAGGCGGCTCTTAGGGAATGAAACTTCGAACATTGAGTGTTTCTGAACTAAATAAGTATATTAAGAGAATTATCAGCGCTGACCCTATTTTGAATAACATCCATTTAAAAGGTGAAGTATCTAACTTTAAAGTTCATAACAGCGGACATGCATATCTCTCTTTAAAGGATGACAAAAGTAAAATAAATTGTATCATGTTTAGAGATGATGTCAATAAAGTGAAATACAGGATTACTGAAGGCTTAAATGTACTTGTGAAGGGATATGTTTCCACTTATGAACGAGATGGACAATATCAGCTATATATTCAGGAAATCGAGCCGGAAGGTATAGGATCTCTTTATCTAGCCCTGCAGCAATTAAAAGAACAGCTAGAAAAGGAAGGTCTATTTGACAGAATACATAAAAAGAGGATTCCTTTTTATCCGAAAAAGGTAGCTGTAATCACATCTTTAACAGGAGCAGCTATTCGAGATATTTTATCGGTTATTCAGCGTAGAAATCCTACAATTCATGTGGTCATCCTTCCAGTGACAGTCCAGGGTGAAACTGCTGGCCAAGAAATCTCCCACGCTATTGACATAGCAAATCATCGTACAGATATAGACGTGATTATTTTAGGAAGGGGTGGGGGCTCCATTGAAGAACTATGGGCATTCAATGAAGAGATCGTTGCTAGAAGTATATTTTCTTCTCGTATCCCCATTATATCAGCGGTAGGCCATGAAACGGATTATACAATCAGCGATTTTGTGTCCGATCTACGGGCACCTACACCTTCTGTGGCTGCCGAGTTGGCAGTACCCATATATAAGGATCTGAAAAATAACCTCGATCATTATTTGCATGATATCCATAGAGCCTTAGAGAAATATGTAAGGGACAGGAGAAACTATCTCGAGAAGTGTGATGAGCTTCAATTAGAACGTAAACTCCGGATGAAGCTTCGAGAAGAGAAGCAGCATATAGATATACTCTTTACTGGTTTGCAAGTTCAATCAAAACGAATGATAGATAAGAATAGGAATACATTAACAGGATATAGTCATAAATTGGATGTTTTGAATCCTTTTGCAACATTGAGAAGGGGTTATTCCATTACCTTAGATCCTTATAGTCGTAAGAGTATAACTTCCATTCAGAAAGTCGAAGTTGGGGACCATATTAATATTATGTTAACAGATGGTGAAATTTTTTGTAGAGTAGACGATGTAGTTAGGGAGGAACGTAATTTTGAAAACACAGAAGAAAAATAATGACAAGGTTGATCTATCTTTTGAAGGGGCGATGCTGCGACTAGATGAAATTGTAAAAGTATTGGATGATGGCAAGCTTTCCCTAGATGATACCTTGATCTTATATGAAGAGGGAATCAATCTGTATAGACGGTGTACGAATATCTTGGATACTACGGAAAAGAGAATTACGGTTCTAGGAAAAAACAATTCAAATGAATATGAGGAATCTGATTATAATGGGCTTGGGGTGGACAAAGATGGGTTTTAAGAAACTATTAGATAGTCAGATCCAGATTATAGACCATGCTTTGGGACGAGCGCTGCCAATAGAAAAAGGTTACCAGGATATTATTGTTGAGTCCATGCGTTACAGCGTTTTTGCAGGTGGAAAGCGCCTTCGTCCCATTCTTATGCTAGCTGCCTGCAATTTTGCAGGTGGCATTGAGAAGGATGTTCTTCCATTTTGTTGTGCCATTGAAATGATTCATACCTACTCATTAATCCATGATGATTTACCTGCCATGGATGACGATGATTTTCGAAGAGGAAAACCCACGAATCATAAGGTTTATGGGGAAGGATTAGCTGTGCTTGCCGGTGACGGTCTATTGAATTATGCTTATGAAACGATGTTACAATCCATCCTTCAGGATCCTAGCCATCAAGACCGAAAAATGATTGCTATGGGGGAGATCGCCAGGGCAGCTGGTATCCATGGGATGATTGGGGGCCAAGTAGTAGATTTAGCCTCTGAAAATAAGTCAATCGATGGGGATACCTTAGACTACATTCACAATCATAAAACGGCTGCCTTGATTGTTGCATCCATACGGGCAGGTGCCATCATTGGCGGTGCTGATGACCATATGTTACAATCCTTAACGGAGTACGGCAAGTGTATTGGCTTAGGGTTTCAGATTACTGATGATCTGTTGGATATTCTCGGCGATGAGAAAAAGTTGGGTAAAAAGGTTGGAAGTGATATGGATAATCATAAGTCCACCTATCCATCCATTCATGGTATTGATGCGTCTATCGCCAAGGTTCAGGAGCTTTTTCATAAAAGTTTAGCAGCACTACAAGAGTATGAACACAAATCAGCATTTTTTGTTAACCTAGCCGATTATTTGGTGAAACGAGAGTATTAGGTAAAGGAGGGAGACAAGTGCACTTTTTTCAACAACTTGCAAAAAATGATGTTTTTATTGCTGGCTTCATTGCTTGGTTTATTGCCCAAACTTTAAAAGTAATCTATAGCTTAGTTAAGGATAAGAAATTAAATCTTTATCGATTTGTAGGTTCTGGTGGTATGCCAAGCTCCCATTCATCCTTTGTGATGGGTCTCTCTACCGCAGTCGGTATTAGAAGTGGCTGGGATTCCGTTGCTTATGCTATTGCATTATCCTTTGCTCTCATTATTATGTATGATGCCTCTGGTGTGAGAAGAGCGGTAGGTAAACAAGCAATTATTTTAAATAAAATGATAGAAGATCGTCACCTACATAAGCCAATTGGTGAACAGCGATTAAAGGAGTTAATTGGACATACACCTTTTGAGGTTTTCGCTGGAGCCCTTCTTGGTATTGTCATTGCAAATCTACTCATTTGAATTAGGACCTAAAGTATGTTATAATGTTTTCTAGCTTTAAGTGGCGCAGTATTCTAGTCAGTACTACTATTTCTGAAGGCGGGGCTAAAAATCCGTTGAAGGGCACATCGATGAAGTTCCTGGTTTCGGCTGCTGACGCCCAGTCGGGGGTCGGTGCTGGGAGTAAGGTGATGGGGGCGATCCACAATGGCATGTGGGCGATGACCCTCTTACCGTGGAGACCAAAGATCTAGCTGTGGTTAGAGCTTTGGATAAACCTGCATAGTGGTCCCAATGCATTTTGGTTGTGGGCTACATGCAGCGTAGCCTGCCTTGAGTGGGATTTGGCGGATAATAGACAGGCATTATACTTATTGGCCAATAGGCATGATGTTATTGCTATGCGAAACCTTTACTGCAAAAGAGGCTAAGAAATAGTTTGACTGTTGAGGAAATCTCCTAGGCTGTTCCTTTGGAGGTATATTGGGGATTACAGTGCGGGCTAAGTGGCAATCTAGTCTTATCTTTGGTGACAAGGTAAAAATAGATTTGAAGGGGAACCGCTGATTTGGCGACAGACCAGTATCTATTTGGGAAAGCCTACTAGACCTAAGCCGCAAAATTTACTCAATGTGCTGCCACTTGATATTTAAAAAATAAAAGGCTGATAGCATTTGCTATCAGCCTTTATAAAGATTTATAAATCTGACATTTAGGTGGGTATGACTATGAAAGACCAGACTGGGGCGGTACCCTATAGAAAAAAGCAAAAGGGTAGGCCTTGGATTCGTTTATATAATTCAAAATGGGTAATACTCATAACAGTATGGACCTTTTTTCTGGCGATGGGTATGAGTTTTATTTCCGATACCATACTGAGGAGTGTAAATCTGCTCATTGCATTAATCATACTTATTGTTATCATATTTATAGGTATCTTTTTTGACCTCATTGGTATAGCAGTGGCCTCTGCTCGGGAGATGCCTTTTCATTCCATGGCTGCTAGTAAAATTCATGGAGCTAAATATGCTGTAAGGCTTGTCCGAAATGCTGGATCTGTGGCTAATTTTTGTAATGATGTTATTGGCGATATTTGTGGCATTGTAAGTGGTGCAGCTGGAGCGATCTTAATCGTAAAGATAAGTGCTGTTAGTCAAATGAATATATCTATTATTTCAATACTTTTAAGCGGCGCGGTGGCAGCCCTCACTGTTGGTGGTAAAGCCATTGCCAAGGAAATTGCCCTAAAAAAATCAAAAGAGATTGTCTTTACCACAGGTAAAGTGCTATATTTTATTGATTTAAAATTCAATATTAAAATTTTGTCTGATAAGAAAAAAAATGCAAAACATGCAAGAAAGAGAGATGATTAAGGTGAAAGACTTAATCTCAAAAATTGGTTCACCTGCAGATATAAAAAACATGAGTGATATTGAACTACAGTCCCTGGGGAACGAGATAAGAGAATTTCTTATTGAAAGTGTTTCTAAAACAGGGGGCCACTTGGCTTCTAATCTAGGGGTGGTGGAATTAACCATTGCTATTCATCGCGTATTTAATAGTCCTACGGACAAAATCATATGGGATGTTGGACATCAAGCCTATGTACATAAACTTCTTACAGGAAGAAAACATCTGTTTCATTCTTTAAGAAAACATAAAGGTCTAAGCGGATTCCCAAAACGCTGTGAGAGTGAACATGATGCCTTTGAAACAGGCCATAGCAGTACATCTATTTCTGCTGGTTTTGGAATGGCAAAGGCGAGAGATATTCTTGGGGAAAAATATGCCGTTGTCTCTGTGATTGGCGATGGTGCATTAACTGGGGGTATGGCATTTGAAGCGTTAAACCATGCAGGTCATTCAAACACAGATTTCATTGTTATTCTTAATGATAATGAGATGTCCATTTCCCAAAATGTCGGAGGCCTTTCTAAATATCTAAATCATTTAAGATCTGCTCCTTCCTATTTCAAGGTCAAACGGAATATTGAAAACTTATTAAATAAAATACCTGCTGTAGGTAAAGCTATGTTTAAGACAGCAGAAAAAGCCAAGGATAGTCTTAAGTATTTCCTCGTACCTGGCGTTATTTTTGAGGAACTTGGTTTTACTTATCTTGGTCCAGTGAATGGTCATGATTTGAAAGAGTTAAGCCTAGTTTTGAATCGTGCCAAGAATATTCGCGGACCAGTATTTATTCATGTTTTAACAAAAAAGGGCAAGGGCTATGATTTTGCTGAGAAAAATCCCGATAAATATCATGGTGTAAATCCATTTAAAGTTGAGACGGGAAAAGCCGTATCTATCCATTCAAGTGAGAGCTACTCCTCGGTTTTTGGAGATACTCTTTGTAAGCTGGCCCAAGAAAATGATAAGATTGTAGGGATTACTGCAGCCATGCCATCGGGGACTGGTTTCAGTGAATTCGCAGATAAATATCCTGAGCGTTTCTTCGATGTGGGCATAGCCGAACAGCATGCGGTCACTTTTGCTGCTGGTTTGGCTGCCAAGGGTCTTAGACCTGTATTTGCTGTTTACTCAACCTTTTTGCAGAGAGCCTATGATCAGATTGTCCATGACATCTGTATTCAAAACCTATCCGTTCTATTCTGTATTGATCGTGGTGGCCTGGTAGGGAATGATGGTGAAACACATCATGGAATTTTTGATCTATCCTTTTTGTCTCACATTCCCAATATGATGATCATGGCACCAAAGGATGGCAGGGAACTCCAAAGCATGATGGAATTTGTCTTTAACCATGAGGGGCCCGTGGCCATTCGTTATCCAAGAGGAGAAAGCGATGATTTCTCTGCGGTGACGTCTAATTATGATATAGCTTCATTACAAGCTGAAACCCTATTAAGAGGTAATGATGTCTGTATATTTGCCATAGGGAACATGGTTCGAACTGCATATGATGCTGCCCTTCGACTTAAATCGGAAAATATAAATTGTACCGTAGTCAATGCTAGGTTTGCAAAGCCTTTAGATGAAGCCACCATATTATCTGAAGCTAAAAACTGCTCCCATATCATTACCTTAGAAGATAATCTAATCAAGGGTGGCTTTGGAAGTCAGGTATTAGAACTGTTAAATAAAAAGAAGGTTTCCAAAAGCATCAAATTGTTAGGCCTGCCGGATCAATTTATTGAGCATGGTGACAACGATGATTTATTCAAGCTTTATGGTTTGGATGTAGATGGTGTTACCCGTCATGTTTACGAAATGCTTGGAAAATAGGAGAGAATAATAATGGGCGTAAAAGATAGAATCGATGTCGTACTGGTTGAAAAAGGTTTATTTGATTCACGGGAAAAGGCAAGGTCATCCATCATGGCAGGTCTTGTATTTGTTGATCAGCAGCGAATAGATAAGTGCGGTACAAAGATTGATCCCGATGCGGTGATTGAGGTGAAAGGGAAGCTTATCCCCTACGTAAGTAGAGGGGGATTAAAACTAGAGAAAGCCATTCAAGAGTTTCACATTCTTTTAGAGGATAAGGTAGCTTTAGATATTGGCGCTTCCACAGGTGGTTTTACAGACTGTATGCTACAAAACGGTGCAAAGCAGGTGTATGCCATTGATGTAGGCTATGGTCAATTGGCATGGGTGCTTAGACAAGATCCTCGAGTGGTTGTCATGGAGCGCACGAATATTCGGAATGTGAGCAAAGATAGTTTCAAAGAAGCGATCGACTTTGCATCCATCGATGTTTCCTTTATCTCATTGAGGCTTGTTTTGCCCGTTGTAAAGGAACTCTTAAAATCTGGAGGAGAAATTATATGCCTCATTAAGCCTCAGTTCGAGGCAGGGAGAGAGAAAGTTGGAAAGAAAGGTGTCGTGAAAGACATCAATGTACATAAAGAAGTTATCCTCAGGGTGCTAAGCTTTGCAAAAGAAAACAACTTTTTTGTGAAGGGATTGTCCTATTCTCCGATCAAGGGACCTGAAGGGAATATTGAGTATCTTGCCTATCTAATCAATGATGATGCTGCATTAGAGAATCCAGATGGTTTTGATCAGCTTATCGAACACGTCGTTCAGCAATCCCACAATCAGCTTTGACAAAAGATAGCCATATAGGTTATCTTTTCTTATCTAAAAAAATCCACAACAAAGAATGCATAAATAATTTATGTATAAAAAACTTTTTTCATGAATAAAGGATAAAATAGAACTATGTAGAATAATGTTAATATGTGCAGTTTATGCAGGATTTTAATGATCATTTATGTATATAATGAAAATTTAATACTTTAGGAGGTCTAGCATGAAATATTCTAGGCATGCGAAAATACTTGATATTATTGAAAATAATGAAATTGAAACCCAAGAGGATCTGGCAGAGTTCTTAAAAAAGGGCGGTATTAGTGTTACCCAAGCAACCGTTTCCAGAGACATTAAAGAACTACGGCTCATCAAAGTCTTGGCCAAGAGTGGCCGCTATAAGTATGCTTCTTTGAAGCAGCAGGAAAGCGCTATCTCAGATCGTCTAGTGAAAATTTTTAAAGATTCCATTCTGTCTATTGATAACGCAGGGAATTTCGTTGTATTAAAAACACTTTCTGGCGCTGCCAATGCTGCTGCTGCCGCTGTAGATGCCTTGGATATCAAGGAGATTGTAGGAACCATTGCTGGAGATGATACCATTATGATTTTAATTCGTGATCAAGAGCTTGTAAGCACTGTGGTTGATAAATTCAATAAGCTTATAAAGTAACCGGAGGTATTGGAATGCTCTTAGATTTATATATAGAAAATTTTGCCTTGATAGAAAAAATACGGGTTAGTTTTACGAATGGATTGAACATTTTAACCGGTGAGACTGGAGCCGGAAAATCTATAATCATCGATGCAGTGAATATGGCCATAGGATTAAGAGCAGACAAGAACTTCATTCGGACAGGCAGTGACAAATCAATTATCCAGTTAATTTTTCAATGCAATAATTCCAATCTAAAGGATTTGTTGAAAGGTCATAGCATCGAATTGGAAAATGATCAAATACTCATATTAACAAGAGAATTATACAGCAGTGGAAGAAGTGTTTCACGTATTAATGATAAGATCGTTACAGTTTCCCTGGTGAGGGAGATCAGTAAATACCTTATTGATATCCATGGACAACATGAGCATCAATCCCTTCTATATTCCGAAAATCATATCGATATTTTAGATTCCTTTGCTGAAAAGGATATATATGAATTGAAAGCAGCTGTAGCGGATAAATACCAGCTCTTGCGAAGTCAAGAACGGAAGCTTGCAAGCCTTTATGGAAATGAAATCGAAAGAGAAAGAAAAATAGATTTGCTAAAGTTCCAAGTAAACGAAATAGATTCATGTGAGCTAACCAGCAAAGAAGAAGATACATTATTAGCAGAACGCAATCTATTATCGAATAGTGAAAAAATTTACGAAGTTGTATCTTTATCCTATGAAGATTTATTCCATGGAACTGACCGCAACAGGTCTTTACTTGATAGTTTAGGGCATATTGCCAATGATTTCAATCATATAAAGGAATATGATCCGCTTCTGACTGATATTAGTCAGGGTTTGTATGAAACCCTTTATAAGCTTGAAGATATTACAAGAGATATTCGTTTATATAGAGATCGCATTGAATTTGATCCAAGCACCTTAGATCAGATCGAAAAAAGATTGGACGTAATAAATAGCCTAAAAAGAAAATATGGCAAGACAATCGACGACATTTTAGAATATCGTAATCGCATCTATAATGAATTAGAGGAAATACTAAATAGTGAAGAAATCATTAAGCATTTGAGAAAGAGTATTGACGAATTAAGAGAAGAGCTGTTATCTCTTAGTCAAAGACTTAGTGATCATCGAAAAAAAATTTCTGTTGACCTGGAAAATAAGATAACAAAAGAATTATCAAGCCTGAATATGGAAAATATTTCTTTTAAAGTAAACTTCTCTGCACAATTCGATAGTGATCATCGTCATATCATCACATCTAAAGGAATGGATCGCATCGAGTTTTTAATCTCTACAAATTCAGGGGAACCATTAAAACCTTTATCTAAAATCGTTTCTGGTGGTGAGATGTCAAGGATTATGCTGGCATTTAAAACAATTTTGGCTGCAGTAGACAATATACCGACTCTGATCTTCGATGAAATTGATACAGGTATAAGCGGACGTACTGCAACGATTGTCGGTGAAAAGTTAGCCTTAATATCCGCAACCCATCAAATTTTATGTATAACCCATTTACCACAAATTGCGCTAATGGCTGACAATCATTTCCACATTGTAAAAAACAGTGTGGCTGGGCATACGAAGACAAATGTGGAAGCATTAAAAATGGATGACCGTATTCATGAATTGGCACGTTTGCTGGGCGGCGTTTCATTAACCCAATTAACCCTAGAACATGCTAAAGAAATGCTGGAGCAAGGGGAAAAATTTAAGAAAAAGTTAATGAAGAAGGTTAAAAAATAGGTTAATAATAACCTATTTTTTTTATTTGAAAAATTTACTTTTATAGTGAAACTTTAATATTGTAAATGCTCTGACAGCCCAGAAAAATTCATACTTAATGTTCATTTAAAACATACTCAATAATCCTATGATCTTAATAACATTTTTTATGTAGCATAATAGACTGTAAAACAGGCTAATCTAACTATAGCAACAAAATTTTTTCCGTGGGGGTGGAGAAAAAAATAGGGGAAAAGGAGTGTGATCTTTATTGAATAAAGACAAAAAAAGGCGCCTTATTTCGCTTTTGGTAGTTGCAGTTTTCATGACTGCATTTTACGTTTTTGTCTTGAATGAAATCATTCAATTTCCAAGTGAACTTAAGATATTTGAGGGTGAAAGCCAATCTTTAAGCCTTAACTTTCCATTAAAGGCCGAAAGCGGGAATGATGTAAATAACATTATACACCTTGTAAATCAAGACAATGATAACAAGAATCGTTCTATTTCCTTGAACCCAATACAATTGGGTAAAACAGATATACAGCTTAAACTTTTAGGCGTTGTGCCTATTAAAACCCTATCGGTTCAAGTGATTCCTAAGTTAAAGGTGATTCCTGGTGGCCAATCTATAGGCGTTAAACTGAACACAAAAGGTGTTTTAATCGTAGGCTTAGAAGAAATTGAGAGTATAGATGGAAGAAAATATAACCCAGGTTATACTGCAGGGTTAAATATTGGAGACAGCATCTTACACATTAATAATGAGAAGGTGAAGGATGCTGAGCATGTGACAAATATTATTAATAGTAATGGAAATAAAATCATTAGACTGCGGATAAAAAGAGGAGAAAAGTTAGTTGATATTGACATTTATCCAGTTAAATCTGCAGATGATGGTGAATATCGACTCGGGTTATGGGTAAGAGACAAGACAGCAGGTGTCGGAACATTAACTTTTTATGACCCTAATTCTATGAAGTTTGGTGCGTTAGGTCATGCCATAACAGACATTGATACAGGTTTAATACTTGCTGTAAACAGCGGAGAAGTTGTTAAATCAAAAGTTGCATCTGTACAACAGGGTAAAAAAGGTAAGCCTGGAGAAATAAAAGGCATCTTCTATGAAACTACGAAACCCCTCGGAAATTTAGAAAAGAACACCAATTATGGTATCTATGGAAAAGCTTATGAGGATATTCAGAACCCCTTGTATAGCGACCCTATAGAGATTGGATTGCAACATCAGGTAAGGGAAGGGAAAGCTACAATTCTCACTACCGTTGATAGCAATGAGGTACAAGCTTATGAAGTTTCGATTGAAAAAATTAATCATCAAAAGAATCCAAGTGTAAAAAGTATGATCATACGTGTAACAGATAAAAGATTACTTGAAAAAAGTGGTGGTATCGTTCAAGGAATGAGCGGTAGTCCAATCATTCAAGATGGAAAGCTCATAGGTGCAGTAACCCATGTGTTTGTCCATGATCCTACAAAAGGATATGGACTTTTTATCGAATGGATGTTAAATGAATGCGGCGTCGATTTAAATACCTCTCGACAGCTTGCAAATAGCGATGAATGACAAGGGTGCCCTCGTGGCACCCTTTATTGTATTACTTTTAAAGAGTTTACATTAAATTCTTTGTTATTCTTTTCCAGCGCAGAAGGAAATCTTGTATCTTTGTCGAATTAATTAACTTAGAAAGAAATTATAATATATAGAAAGATTTTCAGGGGGGTAATTTAGTGAAAAACATTAGTGTATTAATCGCAGACGACAACAAAGATTTTTGTGACATTTTAAGTGAATATCTTGGAAAACAAGAGGATCTGGAAATTGTGGGGGTAGCAAAAGACGGTTTAGAAGCCATTGAACTAGTTACGAAAAAGGCACCAGATGTTTTGGTTTTAGATATTATTATGCCTCATTTAGATGGCCTAGGGGTACTTGAAAAGTTAAATCTAATGAACTTAGAAAAATTTCCAAAAGTAATTATTCTTTCAGCCGTAGGCCAAGATAAAATTACACAAAGAGCTATTAGCCTTGGTGCAGATTATTATGTAGTAAAACCATTTGACTTTGAAATTTTTATTACTAGAATCAGACAGCTTATGGGAAATAACCCTTCTTCATCTGAAAGAAGGAGAAGCTATAATGATTTATTAGTAAACAACTCACTGAATGGCCCTCGTAAAAACAGAAGCCTTGAAGCTGAAATTACGAATATTATTCATGAGATAGGTGTTCCTGCCCATATTAAAGGTTATTTATATTTAAGGGAAGCCATTACCATGGTTGTTGAAAACATTGAAATGTTAAGCGC
>CALECF010000152.1 GCA_937948705.1 uncultured Anaerosolibacter sp.
TCTTTCTCAAAAACATCCTATCCTTATTGATAAATATGTGAAGGGTATTGAGATTGAAGTAGATGCCATTGCTGACGGAGAGGATGTATTGATCCCAGGAATCATGGAGCATGTAGAGAAAACAGGGATTCACTCTGGAGACAGTATTACCATATATCCTTACGTATCCCTATCAGAGGAAACGGTAAAAACCTTGGTAGCACATACCAAGAAGATTGCCAAGGGTTTAAAAATTATAGGTCTTGTAAATATTCAATATGTATTTGATGGTAAAGAGGTCTATGTGATCGAGGTAAATCCAAGAGCTTCTAGAACCGTGCCGATTCTGAGCAAGGTTACCCAGGTACCGATGGTGAAGCTAGCAGTAGAAATCATGCTAGGTAAGAAGTTAAAGGAAATGTCCTTTGGTACGGGACTAATGAAAAACCAAGCGCTATATGCTGTAAAAGTACCTGTGTTCTCGGGAGAAAAGCTGACGGATGTAGATACTTATCTAGGACCTGAAATGAAATCTACCGGGGAAGTACTTGGGATCGATACAGACTTAGATATTGCCATCTATAAAGGTTTCAGTGGTGCCAATATAAAGATCCCTACAGCAGGAGGCATCTATGTATCCTTAAATGATGTAGATAAGGAAGAAGGCCTTGACGTGGTGAAGGCTTATAAAGAGATGGGCTTTAAAATCTACGGTTCGGCGGGGACGATTCAGTACCTTACAGAAAAAAATGTTTCTTGTGAAACAATTGAACTGAACCAACTGGCGCAAGAACTCTCCAAAGGAACCATTCAAATGGTGATTAATACACCCACCATTGGAAATGATGGGCAACGTGAGGGCTTCAAGATGCGTAGAAAGGTCAGTGAATACAGAGTACCGCTCTTTTCTTCCATTGACACTGCCCGTGTGTTTTTAAAGGCTATCGCTGTGAAAAAGGAAAATAGACCGGTGATCTACAAGACGTTGGATTCCTACTTTTCACCAGCGGACGAATCAGTAAAATGCAGCGCCTAAATAGTTAGAATAATATAATATATAAAAATATATTTAAATAGTTGCTTTTTCTAAATAATCATAATATAATAGAAAAAATCATCAAAAGCCGTGAAGGGTAGTAGTAAATGGTTACTTGTTTACAGAGAGTCGATGGATGGTGCAAATCGATAATAAGAACTGTTGAATCCGACCAGGAGCTGTGCAGGGGTAAAAACCTGTGCCGGAATTTTCCGTTATCAAATCGAGGCTGTAGTAGCAGCAAAAAAAGGTGGTACCACGTGGATGTTCATCCCCGTCCTTTACTTTATGTAAAGGACGGGGTTTTTATTTTATTCATAAAAGGAGGAAGGGACGATGCAAATGCTATTGATGACCCCAGGACCTACCAATGTACCGGAACGGGTGTTGGAAAAAATGAAAAACACGGTATGTCATCATCGAACAAAGGAATTCGGTAAACTTTTTGGAGAGTTAAATGAAGGATTAAAAGCTGTATTTCAAACAAAGAATCCCGTGCTGACCTTTCCTGCAGCAGGAACAGGAGGGTTAGAGGCAGCCATCGTGAATCTCTTTTCTCCCGAAGACCGGGTACTGGCAGTATCTATTGGAGTATTTGGAGACCGATTTATAGAGATTGGTCGAACCTTTGGACTACAGATAGATGTATTAGAAGTACCGTGGGGGAGAGGGGTAACCCTAGAAGAAATTCAAGGCGCTTTAAAAGATGAGCATAAGGCTTTGATTTTGACCCACAATGAAACTTCCACAGGGGCGGTAAATCCCATTAAAGAAATCGGTACATTCATGAAAGACAAACCCCAGTTATATATCGTAGATGCAGTCAGTTCCCTGGGAGGGAGTGAAATTGCTATGGACGATTGGCATATTGATGTGCTCATCACCGCTTCTCAAAAAGCACTGATGTCACCGCCCGGATTGACCTTTATCGGTGTCAGCGATCAGGCTTGGGAACAGGTGGAGAAGGCAAAGCTTCCTCGATTCTACTGGGATTTTAAAAAAGCGAGAAAGGATATGGAAAAGTCGACCCCCCAGAATCCTTATACACCAGCTGTAGCGTTGATTGGAGCGGCGAATGAAGCGATAAAAATGATGCAAGAGGAAGGTTTAGAGGCGGTATTTGAGAGACATAGGAGGCTGGCTGCTTACTTTAGACAGGAAGTACAAAAGATAGGACTCCCATTATACACTCATGAAGCCTGTTTGTCCGATACCATCACCGCCATCGCCACGGAGCAGGGAGAAGCGATTAAAAAAATTATGGAAAACAAATATGGCATTATTATCGCAGGGGGACAGGATCAACTAAAGGGAACAATGATTCGGATAGGCCATATGGGCTATATCGATCAGGATAGGATAGATCGTACGTTAATAGCTTTAAAAGGAGCTTTAGAGGAGGTTTGATAAATACGGTCTTTTTTATACACCGACACTTCTATACGATATAACTGGATAACAATAAAGTGAAAAAGGAGAGGGTACCCATGAATGATAAAAAGAAGGTATTGGTTGCAGAAAAGGTAGATGAAGAAGGGATTAAGCTACTACAGGAAGACTTGGAGGTAGATATTGCTCTAGGACTTTCAAGGGAAGAACTATTGCAACGAATTGGAGATTATGATGCCCTTATCGTAAGAAGTGAAACAAAGGTAAATGAAGAATTGATGGGTTACGGAAAAAAACTAAAGGTAGTGGGAAGAGCAGGAAACGGTATCGATAACATTGACGTAAATGCGGCTACAGAAAGAGGGATCATCGTAGCCAATACCCCAGAGAGTAATACCCTCTCTGCCTGTGAGCTGTCTATAGGATTACTCCTAGCCCAGTCAAGAAATATTCCTCAGGCCAACAGTTTTATAAAATCAGGGAGTTGGGAAAGGACACGATTCCAAGGTTCAGAGCTCTATAATAAGACGTTGGGAATTATCGGACTAGGGAGAATCGGCTCCTTAGTGGCTACACGAATGGCGCCCTTTGGCATGAAAGTGATTGCCTATGATCCATATATATCTGATGAACGGTTCAGACGCTTTGGAGCAGAGAAAAAGGATACCTTAAAGGAGCTGTTGGAAGAGTCAGATTTTATCACGATCCATACGCCAAAGACAAAAGAAACCTTTAAGATGGTCGGAGAAGAGGAAATTGGCTGGATGAAACAGGGTGTACGTATTGTCAATGCTGCACGGGGAGGCATTATCTGTGAAAAGGCTCTTTACGAGGGTCTTGTTAGAGGAAAAGTTGCCAGTGCAGGGTTGGACGTCCATGAGCAGGAACCCTGCTTCAATACACCTCTCTTTGGATTAGATCAGGTGATTGTGACACCCCATATCGGTGCGGACACGGTGGAAGCGCAGCAAAACGTAGGAATCACCGTATCACAGCAAGTATTAAATGCCTTAAAGGGAGAAATTGTACCCAATGCGGTTAACCTGCCAGCCCTGCACCGGGATGAACTGGCGGCGATTAAACCTTATATTGACTTGATGGAGCGTTTAGGCAAGCTGTATTATCAGCTGCATAACGAAACCATTGAGCTCATAGAAGTAGAATATTGGGGGAACATT
>CALECF010000153.1 GCA_937948705.1 uncultured Anaerosolibacter sp.
CGATAATCTTTCGCTTAGTTTCTGGATCGGAAACACCCTTCAGTCTACCCAAGAATCGATCTGCCACATTAACACGGATCAAATTGATTTGGTATTGATTCTTAAAGGTCTCTTCCACTTGATCCCCTTCATTCTTTCTTAGTAAACCATGATCTACAAAGATACAGGTAAGCTGATCTCCAATGGCTCGATGAACAAGAACCGCTGCTACCGAAGAATCCACCCCACCAGAAAGGGCACACAGAACCTTCTTGTCTCCAACCTTTTCCTTGATCTCTTGAATCGTTCTTTCTGCAAAGTCATGCATGTTCCAGTCGCCAGTGCATTGACACACCTCATAGAGGAAGTTGCGAATCATGTCTCTGCCTTTCTCACTATGCTCTACCTCTGGGTGAAACTGAACCGCATACAGTTTCTTTTCACTGTGCTTCATAGCCGCCACAGGGCAATTGTCTGTTGTGGCTGTGATTTGGAATCCCTCTGGTGCCGCCTCAATAAAGTCTGTATGACTCATCCAGCATTTTGAGTTATTCTCAACTTGGTGGAAAATCCCCTCTGGATCCATGAGCCTAAGGGCTACACGACCATACTCTCTTGAAGATGCTCGGTTTACTTTACCACCAAACATTTGGGCCATCAGCTGGCCACCATAACAAATTCCTAGTATCGGAACGCCCAATTCAAAGATTTCTTTATCACAGGTAGGTGCATTCTCCGCATAGACACTGGCCGGCCCCCCCGTAAAGATAATGCCCTTTGGGTGCTTTGCCTTGATCTTGTCAATAGATGTATGATAAGGCACTACCTCGCAGTAAATATTCTGTTCCCTTACACGCCTTGCAATCAACTGGTTATACTGACCACCGAAATCTATAATCAAAATTAACTCTTGTGGGTTCATGTTGTTCCTCCTTATAGGGGTTAGTGGTTAATGGTTAGATGTTATTAGGTTTTTCACCACTAACTTCTAACTACTAACCTCTAACTGATTTTTTAATCTCTTACACTGTAATTTGGTGCTTCCTTGGTAATACTGATATCATGGGGATGACTCTCCCTTAAGCCAGCAGCTGTAATTCTTATAAATTTGCCATTCTCTTTTAAATCCTTAATCGTTGCTGTACCGCAGTAACCCATGCCAGATTTTAACCCGCCGATGAGCTGATAGACAATTTCCTTCAGGAATCCTCTATAAGGAACCTTACCTTCAACGCCCTCCGGCACAAACTTCTTCTCATTTTCTTGGAAGTATCGGTCCTTGCTGCCACAAGCCATGGCACCCATGGAACCCATGCCCCTATATACCTTGAAGCTTCTTCCTTGATAGATCACCATTTCTCCTGGGCTTTCTTCTGTTCCAGCAAACAAGGATCCAATCATACACACGTCTGCCCCCGCACCAATGGCCTTTGGGATATCTCCAGAATATTTAATGCCTCCATCTGCAATAATGGGAATATCATATTTTTTTGCCGCTTCAGCACAATCATAGACGGCTGTCATCTGAGGTACACCAATCCCTGCCACTACCCTTGTGGTGCAGATGGAGCCTGGTCCTATACCTACTTTCACTGCATCAGCCCCAGCCTTGATTAGATCCTCTGTAGCTTCTGCCGTGGCCACATTTCCCGCAATCACTTGCAGATCAGGGTACACTGCTTTGATACGCTTTACCGCATCCAACACCCCTTGGGAGTGTCCATGGGCTGTGTCAATCACAACTACATCTACCCCTGCTTTCACCAAGGCTTCTGTCCGCTCCAGCATATCTCCTGTGGCGCCGATGGCAGCACCCGCCAGAAGTCTGCTTCTTTCGTCCTTGGCTGAATTCGGATACTGAATAGCTTTTTCAATATCCTTGATGGTGATCAAACCTTTTAAATAACCCTCATCATCAACAATAGGCAGCTTCTCAATCTTCCTGCTCTTTAGGATCTTCTCTGCCTCCATCATGGAGATGCCTTCTCTAGCTGTTACCAAATTCTCCTTGGTCATGGCATCTCCAATCTTTTTATTCATATCTACTTCGAAGCGAATATCTCTATTGGTCAAAATCCCTACAAGTTTACCCCCTTCATCTGTAATCGGTACACCGGAAATGCGATACCGTTCCATTAACTCCAATGCATCGGCAATCACATGCTCTGCTGATAGATAGAAAGGATCCACAATAACCCCATGTTCACTTCGTTTTACCTTATCGACCTCCATAGCTTGTCTTTCTATGGACATATTCTTGTGGATAATCCCAATGCCGCCTTCTCTAGCTATGGCGATGGCAAGCCTTGCCTCTGTCACCGTATCCATACCCGCACTCATGATGGGAATGTTTAATTTGATTTTCTTTGTCAGCCTCGTCTTTATATCCACATCCCTCGGCAATACGCTGGATTTCTGGGGGATCAATAATACATCATCAAAAGTTAAGCCCTCTTTTACTAATTTACCTTCCATATGGATCCTTCCTTTCTTCATTTGTCCGGTATCAGGTGCGCTCTAATAGTATATAATTTCCTTTTTAAATATAAAAAATCCATGTAATAATTTGAGTGAAATTATTACATGGATGCAAAAAACGATAGCAAAACCACGTCAATTCCACTCATAGTTAGACAATTCACGGTCGTCTAGTAGAAACATTTGGGCCATATTCCCAAACATATATGAGGGATGATTCTTTATATTTCTATATAACGTATCAAATATAAAATCCCTTGTCAATACAGATTCAAGGGATTCTACATAGTCGCAATATTCTACATACTCTCGATATATTTCTTCATAGCATATTGCACATCTTCATAAACCTTCTTCAAAGGTATACAAAAGCTTTCTGCAATCTCTTTACAATCCTCAAACTCTGGGGCATATTTAAGGATCTTACCTCCCATGAAACCTATTTTCATGGCTACAACGCCATACTTGGTACGGACACGGAGCACCTTTCTCTCTAAAGCACTTCGATCCACATCATAATTTCTGATGCCCAGGGTAGTGGTTTCCATAAAAATAAGTTTTTCCAAAGCATCCTTCTTTTCCAGCTCACACAGTACAGACAATACAATACCCGGTCTGTTTTTTTTCATGATGATGGGTACCATAAAAACATCCAAGGCGCCAGCTTCCAAAGCCTTTTCCATCACATATCCATAGATCTCAGGATTCATATCATCGATATTGCATTCCAGCATCATCAGACTACTTTTTTCGTTTTTTTTTCCCCTAGATACACCCGAAGCACATTGGGAATATCTAAATCCTTCTTTCCTAACCCATATCCGATGCTATGTAATTCCATGGCTGGCACATCACCAAAGCCTTGACTTAGGGCCTTTACGATAGCGGCGCCTGTAGGTGTAACCAGCTCTGTTTCAATGCCCTTATTATAAATGGGAACACCCTTTAAAATCTCTAAAGTGGCTGGTGCTGGCACAGGAAACACCCCATGGGCACAATGGACAAAGCCAGTACCTACATGAAGAGGGGATGCATATACCTCATCCACACCTAGAAGATCCATGCATACCGCTGCACCCACAATGTCAATGATAGAATCAATAGCGCCAACCTCATGGAAATGGACCTGATCCAAGGGCTTTCCATGGATCTTCGCTTCAGCCTCTGCCACCAATCTGAAAATATTCTTACTCATGATCTTCACAGTATCCTTTAAACCGCTGTCCTCAATAATTTTTTCCACATCAAACAAATTACGATGGTCATGGTGATGATGCTCTCCATGGTCATGATGATGATGGGTGAGATGGACATGAAAATTCGTGCCTGAAATTCCTTTCTTGATAGATTTATTGATTTCTAGCTCATACCCATGAATATGCAGTTTGTTGATTTCATCGATAAACTGTTCCTGATCTACACCTAGATCTAAGAAAGCGCCAATGGTCATATCTCCACTGATACCTGCAAAACAATCAAAAAATAAGATTTTTTTCATTCCAAATTCCTCCAAATTTTCATTTGTATGTATATACGAACATATCATAAAGTGTTATTCTATTATAAAAAGGAGTTGATAAGATGAACATGCTTGGTTATGGTTTCCCTTTGGTAGGCGGCCTTTTCTTTTTAGTTTACTTAGGCATTATGGTTTATATGATCTATCTATTCCATGTTCTTGCCACATCCAACAGAAAGATTGCAGAGTCTATGACAATACTTGTGAACAAGATTGATAAGCTCACCCATCGAGATCCACAATAGTTCCACAACTTACTACCCTTTAGTTTATCTAAATTAAGAAGTGAATTCAACTACATCGCGAAAAATAATATAAAAAAACGCCAGCATGCGGATTTTTCATATGCTGGCGTTTTTTATATTATTTTAAATGCAATAGCAATTCTCCTGATTTTACCAATTGTCCTTCCTTTACCAAAACAGCCTCTACGATACCCGCTGTTGCTGCAGTAATGCTGGTTTCCATCTTCATGGCCTCGATAAGCATTAGGGTTTGATTCTCCTGCACCGTTTCCCCCACGGATACGAATACCTTGGCTACGGTTCCAGGTATGCTCGCCCCTACCTCCTTGTTGTTGGAAGGGTCTGCCATGATGACCGTCTTTGTATCGAAGGAAACCTGGCTCGCTTTGTCTAAAATACCAATCTCTCTTCTGTTGCCGTTGACCTCAAATATAATTTGGCGATTGCCCTCATGGTTAACCTTTCCAATCTCTACCAACTTAATAATCAATGCCTTTCCCTCAGCAATTTCTACTTCGCAGGTTTCCCCCTCATATAGGCCATGGAAGAAGACATCACTACCCATACGGCTTAAGTCTCCATGTTTGCTAATATAAGTGAGATATTCCTCAAACACCTTAGGATATAGGGCATGGGCCAATATATCCTTCATCGTCGGCGATATATGGAATTTTTCCCTTAGCTGTTTTTCTATTCTCGCAAAGTCCTCTGGTGCCAACAGCTCCCCTGGTCTGGTGGTGATATGGGCTTCGCCTTTTAACACGAGCTGCTGCAAAGCCTCTGGGAACCCACCCATAGGTTGCCCCAAAAGGCCTTTAAAATAATCTACCACTGAATCAGGAAATGCCAAGTCTTTTCCCTTCCCATAAATATTCTCTGGGGTTAAATCGTTCTGCACCATGAAGATGGCTAGATCCCCTACCACCTTGGAAGTAGGTGTTACCTTTACAATATCCCCTAGCATTTCATTGGCCTTCTTATACATCTCTTTCACTTCGTTAAATCGGTGACCTAACCCGAAGCTCTCCACCTGGGGCTTTAGGTTAGAATACTGCCCCCCTGGGATTTCATATTTATAGATCTCTGTCGTTCCAGATTTTAAACCGGACTCAAATTGCTCATAAACAGGTCGCACATCACTCCAATAATCCGAAAGTTTTTGAACATCCTCTAATCGGATGCCTGTATCTCTTTCTGTATTTTCCAACGCTGCTACGATGGAGTTTAAGGCTGGCTGACTCGTTAACCCTGACAAGCTATTGAACGCTGTATCTATAATGTCTACACCTGCCTCAGCTGCCATGAGGATAGTAGCTACCCCATTGCCGCTGGTATCATGGGTATGGAGATGAATAGGAATAGATACTTCATCCTTTAGTGCCTTAATCAGTTTTGAGGCTGCATAGGGTTTCAAAAGACTGGACATATCTTTAATAGCTAAAATATGTGCACCTCTCTTCTCGATCTCTTTCCCCATCTTCACATAATAATCCAAGGTGTATTTGTCCTTACGCTCATCTAAAATATCTCCCGTATAACACATGCATACTTCCGCTATTTTCTCATTCTTCAATACCTCATCGATGGCTACATCCATGCCCTCTAGCCAGTTCAAAGAGTCAAAGATTCTGAAAATATCGATACCACTGGTGGCGGATTCCTTAATAAATCCCCGGATCACATTATCAGGATAATTCCGATAGCCTACCCCGTTTGCACCCCGAACCAGCATTTGAAATAAAAGGTTAGGGATCTTCTTTCTCAGTTCCTCTAGCCTTACCCAAGGTGACTCCCTTAAGAATCTGTATGCCACATCAAAGGTAGCACCACCCCACATTTCTAAAGAGAAAAGATCCTGCCCAAGTATAGCCGTATCCTTGGCGATTTTCACCATATCCCTTGTTCTCATCCTCGTCGCCATCAAAGATTGATGGGCATCTCGCATAGTGGTGTCCGTAAGCAATAGCTTTTTTTGCTCCTTTATCCAATTCACAACACCTTCTGGCCCTTTTTCAACCAATATCTGTTTTGTCCCGTGAAGAGCGGAGGGCATGGGTGCTTTGGGAACGATCGGTACATCAAAGTCCCTCTTAAGGCCCTTTGTTTCATTCACTACCTTCTCTCCAATATATTGTAGGACACGAAGTTCTTTGTCTGCCTTAGGATTGATGGCAAAAAGTTCTGGATGATTTGCTAAGAATCCCGTGTCACAGGCGCCCTTTAAGAAATCCTCATGATTCAATACATTGATTAAAAATGCCGCATTGGTCTTAACACCCGTCACCGTAAGCTCCTTGATGGACCGAATCGCTTTTCTTGCCGCATCCTCAAAGGTTCTTGAGTAGGAAACCGTCTTTACAAGTAAGCTATCATAATAAGGACTGATGACTGCACCTGTAAAACCATTGCCCCCATCTAATCGAATCCCACACCCTGAACCTGTCCGATAGACATCAATCCTACCCGTATCTGGTGCAAATTGATTAGAAGGATCTTCAGTGGTTACCCTGCATTGGATGGCATATCCCCTCGGTTTGATATCCTCCTGGGAAGATATACCGATTTCCGGCGAGCAAAGGGGATACCCCTCGGCAATAAGAATTTGACTCTGGACAATGTCAATGCCCGTCACCATTTCAGTGACCGTGTGTTCCACCTGTATCCGCGGATTCATCTCTATAAAATAATGGTTGCCATGGGTATCTACTAAGAATTCAATGGTCCCTGCATTTTTGTAATTCACTGCCTTTGCAATCTTTAATGCATCGCTGCAGATTGCCTGCCTCTTTTCTTCAGATATGGAAAACGCCGGCGTAAACTCTACCACCTTTTGGTGTCTTCTCTGGATAGAACAATCTCGTTCATGGAGGTGAACAATGTTCCCATGGGCATCCCCTAAAATTTGTACTTCAATATGCTTTGGTTTTTCAAGATATTTCTCTACAAAAATATCATCAATACCGAAGGCCTTTTTTGCCTCATTCTTCGCACTATAAAATTCCCTCATGAGATCACTTTCTTCTCTTACAATCCGCATACCTCTGCCACCGCCGCCAGCTGCGGCTTTCAGTATAACCGGATATCCACACTGTCTTGCAGCGTGAAATACCTCTTCTTCCGAGGTCACGGCTTTTTCCACCCCTGGAATCGTCGGTACACCCCATGCTTTGGCCACAATCTTGGATTTAATCTTGTCTCCCAGTTTTTCCATCATGGTATAGTGGGGTCCAATAAATACAATGCCTGATTCTTCACATTTTCGGGCAAACTCTGGATTCTCAGAAAGAAATCCATAACCAGGATGGATGGCATCTACACCTTTTTTCAGTGCCAAACGGATGATTTCATCAATGTTTAAATATGCTTCAATAGGTCCTTTATTTTTTCCGATCAGATAGGATTCGTCAGCTTTTGTTCGAAACAAAGTACATTGATCCTCTTTGGAATAGATGGCCACCGTACGTATCCCTAGCTCATGGCAAGCTCTAAAAACCCTGATAGCAATTTCACCACGATTCGCCACCAACACCCTTTTAAATTTCCTATGCTGTTCCATTGTCTTTTCCTCCTATTCCATATGAATTAATTGCATATTTATTAATAAAATTTAATATTTAACCCCCATTATATATGATTCAATTTTCATTTTCAATCATAATGATAAATTTATTTTATTCCAGACAAAATAAAAAGCCAATTCCTTACGAAGGAATCAGCTTTTGCTTTACTTCATTAACATGATCTCTGTTCTAATGCTGTATTTACCGCCTTTAGCAGTTTTCCTGATTTCAATAACCCATAGGCCTTCTTGATATCCACTGTCAGATTTCGGTCCTCGTCTAGGAAAGGGATCTCAGATCGGATCGCTTCATAGGCTGCCTTTGTGCCAACACCTAGACGAGTAGCCTTTCGCAGGTCAATGGCTTGGGCACCATGAATGAGCTCTATTCCTAGTATATAAAGGAGATTGTCTACGATTTTACCTGTTTTTTCAACCACCAAGGGTGAGTTATTGGCATGATCCTCAATGTCGCCTGCCAAAGAAAAATAATCCGCCGTGCAGGGGTTCGAGAGATGACGAATTTCCGTATCCAATGCCGTAAAGGTTTTCTGTATGGTACCATAGGCGATAACCCTGGTATCCGCCGGTGTGAGGAAACGGGATAAGCCTGTGAATCGAGGTGTTCCCAGTTTAATAATTCGATGACATACATTTCGGGATAGATGACTTAAGGCAATACCTAACATCTCAAAACCAAGGACCCAGGTGGTGACCTCGTAGTTTGAGCAAGAAATCATTCTACGTTCCTCCATGAGTAGGCAGGGATTATCATCTGATGAGTTTAGCTGAATATCCATGTATTTTATCACATAGGCTAGGGCATCCCGTACAGAACCATGAAGCTGACAAGATCCCCTTAAACTCAATGGATCCTGGAGGGCATCGGTGACACCTGGCAGCCACAGGTAACTTCCCTCTAGGTATTTCCGTACCATTTCCGCTGTATGTGCTTGGCCTGGGAAAGGCCGTACCCTATAGGCAGCTGGATCTAGGGGTGATACATTGCCCTTATACCCTTCTAACGTCAAAGCATACACAATATCTGCCATGGTGATCAAATCTAGGGTATCCTTGAGTATCACTGCGCCCTTACCCGCTGCTAAGGCATTGGAGCTTACAATGGCTAAACCATCCTTTGGTCCTAGGACGATGGATGACAAACCGGCTTTTTCCAAAGCCTCCCCTGCATCCATCCGAATGCCATGATAGTGAACCTCTCCTTCCCCTATCATGGCAAGACCTATATGGGAGAGACAAGCAATGTCCCCTTCGCCTACAGACCCTCTTTCTGGAAGAACAGGGTGAATTCTATGGTTTAGCATATCCTTATACATGGCGACAATGGCAGGCTGAATCCCAGTACAGCCGACCAGCAGGGTATTTAATCGTACCAGCAACACAGCCCGCACCACCTCTTCCGTGGCTTCTGGCTCTACAGCCACACAATGGGCCAAGATCAAATTACGATTGTATTCTTGATAATACTTTGAAACAATCTGACGGTCTTTGTTTAATCCTACCCCCCGATTAAAACCGTACACTGGCACATCACTCTCTGCCAACTCATAGACCAATCTCCGTCCACCCTCAATTCGACCCATGGCTTCTGGGCAAATATCTACCTTGACATATTCCCTTGCAACAGCCGCTACATCTTTTATGGTCAAACTGCCCCCATCCAATATCAGAGTCCGCTCCATATCCTCACAACCTCCCCCTCACGTTATTCTATTGCTCTCTTCCCTACAATGGCTGCCAACACCTTTTCAGGTGTTGCAGGCAGAGATGCAATCCTTGTATCTAAAGCATGATTAATCCCATTGATTACCGCTGGTGCAATGGGTACCGTACTGATTTCCCCAATACTCTTTGCGCCAAAAGGACCCAGTGCTTCGCCTTCTTCCACCAATAAAATATCTACATCTGGCATATCTGGTGCATTGACCATATGATATTTACTCAAGCTATCCCCCGTGATTCTGCCCTTGTCATCCACGTGGATTTCTTCCGATAGGGCAAACCCAATCCCCATCTGTATGGCACCTTGGATTTGACCCTCTACAAAGCCTCGGTTAATAGCCTTTCCAATATCGTAAACAGCCAATACCTCTAGCACCTTTACCAAACCCGTATAGGTATCTACTTCCACCTCAACGAAGTTCACCCCATAGCTGGCAGGATTACCTGGAGATTGATAGGTATGGGATATAAAAATGTCTTCTTGAAATTGGTGCTGTACTTTTAGAATCATTTCTCCATACCCTAATTTATTTCCTTCATTTGTGTGACACCAGACCATGCCGTCTTCCATTCTTAGTTCACTCTGCTCACATTGCAAGATTCTTGCAGCAAAAGCAGTAAACTTCTCCTTCGCCATTTCCGCCACTTTTTTAGCGCAACCGCCACAAACGAATGTGACACGACTTGCTTGGGTGCCTGCTGAATCATAAGGACTTATTTCCGTATCTCCTTCTGGAGCATAAATTTTACTTACCTCTATGTCCAGTACTTCGGCAACGATTTGTTTTATCGTCACAATGGTGCCACAGCCTAAGTCATGGAGTGCCCCATTTAAGAAAACCTCTCCATCCTCAGTCATCCGCAGGGTCATGGTGATAAAATCAGGATAAGCACCATGATATCCATTGCCATGGGTGGCACAAGCCATGCCAACCCCTTTCACATATCGCCCACTCTGCCTCGGTCTATTCCATCGTTCTCTCCACTGAAATGCTTCTGCCCCTTGTAGAACACAGTCAATAATCCTTGCATTTCCTAAATCTGGACCACCAATAGGGTCTTTGTCATAGGGATGCACAAGATTCTTCAATCGAAGGTCTAAGGGGTCCATTTTTAATGCCTTGGCCACCGTATCAAGATTAATCTCCGTTAAGGCATGGATTTGTGGCGATCCATATCCTCTGCACGCCCCTCCGATCGGTGTATTGGTATGAACCATTTCTCCAACAAACCTTTGATTTTGAATTTTATAAAGACGAAAGGATTTTTTCCCCATGGCTAAGGTTACCGCTGTTGCATTGGTATGGTAAGCCCCTGCATCCACTAGCATATGGATATCCCGAGCCAGAATATTTCCCCACGCATCTACGGCAGTCTTCACCTTTCCTATGGTAGCAGTCCTGGTCCTTGTGCCAATGATACTTTCCCTTCGGTCCATCTGGAGCTTTACGGGTGCACCGAGGGCATAGGCAAGAAAGGCCACCACTGGTTCAAGAACAGGCTGGCCTTTCCCCCCAAAAGAACCTCCCGTCGGCGTTTTTATCACGCGAATCTTATTTAAGGAGAGTCCGAGAATCTCTGCCACCAATAATCGAACCTGATGCACCACCTGACAAGGGGTCCATATGATAATTTTTCCATAGGGATCTGTAGTCGCTAAACAGACATGGGTTTCCATTGCACCATGATGTACCTTTTGCGTCTCCACTCGATCCTCAACGATCAAATAAGCGGCTTCCATTTCCTTATTCGGCTCACCGCATCGAATTTCTTTGGTTCCTATTTGGTAGCCTATACTTTCGCAAGCCCTTTCTGCATGAATCAAGGCAGGCTGTTCTTCATAGATTACCTCTATCAAATCAACGGCATGCTCAGCCGTCTGCCGATCTTTCGCTACAACAGCACCAATACGATCACCTATAAACCTCACTTCCTGAGTAAACAAAACTTCATCCTTCACAAGTTCCTGCCCAACATACCATTGATGGGAATTGTATTTGGTGCCTGGGGAGTTCTGGTAGGTAAAGATCTCAATCACCCCTGGTAGTGCTTTGGCCTTGGATATATCCATAGCCTTAATCCTACCATGGGAAACACTGCTCAAAATGAGTTTCCCATATAGCATCCCTGGCATTTCCATATCTCCAGTATATTTGATCTTACCCGTTACCTTTTCCCGAATGTCATGAAGGGGTAGTGTTTTCCCCACATACTTGAGTTCTTCCTTCATTCCATCACCTCCTGGCCCAAGAAGTCTTTAAATAGTTTATAGAATAAGCTGCTGGCTAATCCTCTGATAGCTTCTCGCTTATATTCTTGAGAAGTTCTGCCAGGAATCGCTAAATCCACCTGGTTCATGAGCCCCTGCACAAATTCCTCCTTTAATTCCTTAGAAATTCGTTTTTGGTGTAATACTTGTTCTACTATTTCTGACGCAAAGGCCTTGGACCCTAATGCACCTAAAACCACCTTTACCTCTTCAATACGCTCTCCTTGCTTTGATACTTTTACCAATATGGCTGCATTGAGTTTTGCAATCGTTACCGTGGATCTACTTCCGACTTTTTCAAAGCTGCTCCTATAGCATTCATTTCTTAAGGGTAGGAGGATACCTATGATGGCCTCTCCTCTCCTTAGACTCGTTCTTCTTTGTCCGAGAACAATTTCTGCCAGAGGTCTTATATATACTTCTCCATTCCCATTCATCACCTGAATTCGTGCATCTAGGGCCATGAGCGCAGGGATAGAATCCGCACCTGGAAAAGCATTGGCAACATTTCCTCCAATGGTTGCTGCGTTTCGTATCTGGGTGGAC
>CALECF010000154.1 GCA_937948705.1 uncultured Anaerosolibacter sp.
CATATACTTTTCTGCCAACTGAGCCAATGGACTCCGCTCCACCTGCTGCAATGTAATATGACCTGTAATATCAAAGCTTTTCATTCGATCCACCGTATAAACCAATCCGTTAGATCGAGAATCTACCAAAACATTATCGATCTGGTTATCGGAAGGATCTCCAACAAACAAAAACTTTGACCCTTCTCCCGCTCGGGTTAGCATCAGCTTTGCTAGATGGGGGGTAGTTTCTTGAGCCTCATCTACAATAACCAAAGCATTGGCCAGGGTTCTGCCTCTCATATAGTTGAAGGTTTTCATTTCCAATAGACCCATCTCTCGATAGGTATCGATAAATTGCTCCACAGAGAAATCCGGTTTCTCTCCCCTTTTGTACACCTTAGGTCCATCATCCTCTCGATATTTGCTTTTGTTGTGAAATAGATTGTCTACTGTATCATATAAGGCGGACATCCAAGGCTTTAACTTATCTTTTTCATCTCCTGGTAAATAGCCGATATCATTCCCTGCAGGAACCACTGGACGCACAAAGATAATCTTTCGATATAGACCTTTCTCTAATACACTTTGTAGCGCGTAAGCCACACACAAAATACTTTTTCCACTGCCTGCACCCCCAAGAATGGTAGCAAAATGGATATTCGTATCGAAGAGTAACTCAAATGCCATCTTTTGCTCTCGATTAATGGGTTTTAGTCCCCATGCTGTTGCATTACTATATTCAAGGGGTATAATTTTACCATTTTTATATTTAGCCAATATCTCATGATTGCTGTTGTCATGACTCTTAATATGGAAGAATTGATTGGGATATAGGGTGTCCATAATTTCTTCTGGTGGCTCGATTCCTTTTTTAAATATATTATTGATTTCATGGGAGGAAAGATATATTTGACTATAGCCCTTATAGAGTTCATCTGTATGCACCTTGTCGTTTTCATAATCCTGCACCTTCAACCCAATGGCCTCTCCCTTAACGGTCATACACATATCCTTTGTCACAATAATGGTCGGCTTTTCTACATCAGCAAGGGCTACATTTTTTGCTATAGTCAGTATCTTATTGTCATTACTGTGACGATCCATACCGTCGGGTAGTACCGTTAAATCCATATGATTCATTTCAATACGAAGGGTTCCTCCATTTGGAAGGGTGATGCCCTCCAGAAAATTGCCGTATCTCCTCACTTTGTTCAATTCCTTCAAGACTGATCGGGCATGATACCCAACTACACCCGGTGCCTTTTTCAATTTATCCAATTCTTCTATGGCAATAATCGGTAATATAATGTTATTATCTTGGAAATTATATAAAAACTTTGGATCATGAATCATTACATTTGTATCAATAATATAATTTTTAATCATAGCCGTCGTGGTAAAAACCACTTTCCCCCCTGTCTAATATTTTACGCGCCTACTAAACTTAAAATTGACAAACAGCTTTTAAAAGTCTTTTGATCGTTCTAGTAAATCATCTGTGTGTTTTTTATATCTTTAGTTGCATTTCTTCACTATGTAAAAAGTTCTTGTAAATATTTTTTATGCTGATTTTTCGATTTTATGTTTTTCTTTAAAACACCCCAGTGTATAAATTATTTGGCTTGATCCCTTATATATCTTAGAGGGTTCTATATAGACTGATTCAAATAGACTTTCGGAACATGTTCTACGATAAAAAGAGGGATTGATATAAAATATCAATCCCTCTTTTTATCACCATTTAACTGTTTTTATATTTTAAATATACTAATCTGTTCTTCTAAATCTTTTGCTAACTGCTGAAGCCCTTCAGCAGTTTGTGCGATCTCTGCGATGGTTGCCGTTTGTTCTTCACCTGAAGCGGATACTTCTTCCTTTTACCTGAAAGCTTTCTTTTAAATCTTCCATGGTATGAATGGCCTTTTGATTTATCTGATTCAACATATATACGGAAGCTAAGGTTAAACTAGATGTCAACAAAATGCTAGAGCACAACAATACAATCAAAATCTTATTCCCAATACTCCGCTTCAAACCTTCTTTTCGTATACAATCTCCTCCATGTCTTTTAGTTACATCCCCCATATAATCGCTGAAGCTGTCAAATTATTTTACTCAACCATTTTTCCACATATTTCGACATTTTCATTTATTATCCTGCCTACACCGTGTCTATTTTAGTGCTTTTAGAAATTTTTTTCATTGACCAACAGATTCTATTTCTTTATAATTAAAATAAAATAAAAATGAATGGGTGTTTATTATATGCAAGTATTGAAGGATGAGGTTAGAAATAGTATTCATTATTCCGCCTTAAAAGAGTTTCAAGAAAAAGGTTTTAAGAATGCCTCCATGCGCTCTATCGCCGAGAAAGGCGGCATGACTGTAGGAAATCTGTACCGCTACTTTAATAGTAAAGAAGACTTATTTTATGCAGTCATTAGTCCTGCCTATCATAAAATTATTGCACTAACCCAGGAACCCCTTACGCAAATGGATAATCCAAAGGAAGTTCAAAAGTTCCTCGAGTATATTGCAGATCAAATCATTATGATTAATCGGGAGCATCGCAGAGAATTATTGATTTTGATGGAGGGAAGCGAGGAAACGAAGTTTGAACATGCTATGGAAGAAATTATTACTTTAGTAGAAAATCAATTTAAAACCCAGATATTTAACAAATTAGAGCAAATGGGCATTCCCATCAAAGATAAGTTTTTGGCTCATGTAATCTCTGTGAGCCTTATAGAAGGCATGAAAGTCATTCTAAAACACTACGAAGATGAGCATAAGATGAAACTATTGATTCAACAGTTTAATCACTATCATTTTTACGATATACAAAACAGATGGCTATAGTTTTTTAAAATTAATATTTGTTTACTATCATTCACAATTGGGGGGAACTTAATGAAAACGAAAATTGCAGCTCTATTGATGCTCCTTATTCTTATTGGAACAACGGGTTGTTCCATTAAAGCCCAGGATCATGAAGGTTCACAAAAATCAAAGCCTGTTAAGCTTCTAACCATACAGGAAGAAAGTCGACCTGTAACTTTAGCCTATACGGGCATCGTAGAAGCGGCATCCATAAAAAAACTAGCCTTTAAAAGTTCTGGAAAAATCGACAAAGTTCTCGT
>CALECF010000155.1 GCA_937948705.1 uncultured Anaerosolibacter sp.
GGAAACCAATCTTATTGTAAAGGAGTACTGGAATTTATGTAAGAGTAAATTCCACATCAAATATAATAAAGTGGAATTTAGTTTTTCATTCAACCGATAGCCTAATCCTATTTTGTTGATGCTTCAAATTATCAACAAAATAGTGTATAATAATCAAATTAGAAGATAAACCCAAAGAGGTGTAATCAGATGGATATAGAAACAATCATCAAGCAAGCAGAAAAGAAACAAAATGAGGTTTATTGTAAGAATGAAAAGATGGAGAGAATTGCAGTAATGGGTGGGACCTTCGATCCAATTCACCATGGACATCTGGTGATCGCTGAGCAGATTAGGTGCGAATATAATCTAGATAAAGTAATCTTTATTCCTGCGGGTATTCCTCCCCATAAAACAGGCTTGCAGGTATCTGATTCGAAACACAGATATGCCATGGCATTGCTAGCTACTGTGACGAATCCCTACTTTGAGGTGTCAAAGATAGAGATTGAAGATGAAAACATCTCATATACAATCCATACCATAAAAAAATTACGTCAAATTTATAAGGAAAATACAGAATTGTTCTTTATTACAGGCGCTGATGCAATCTGTGACATTGAAACCTGGAAAAATGTAGATGAATTACTGCATATATGTCGCTTTATTGCTGCCACCAGGCCAGGATTAGAATCTCCTTTTGTGGAAGAAAAGATTAAGGATTTACAGAAAAAATATCAAGCAGATATATATCAAATGGATGTTCCCGCTTTAGCAATATCTTCAACCGATATACGGAGAAGAGTAAAAACGAACCAGTCTATAAAATATTTAGTTCCGGAGTCAGTTGAGTACTATATTTATAAAAATGGCCTATACTGGTAGGGGAGTAAAAAGAATGGAATTAATAAACATTAAGCAACTTTTAAAATCTTCATTGACTCATAAAAGATATCAACACTCGCTAGCCGTACAGGCTACAGCTGTTGGATTGGCTAAAAAATACAATTGCTCAATAGATAAGGCGAGCATAGCTGGCTTGATCCACGATTGCGCAAAAGACTTACCCCTCGAAGAATTGTTGAATTATGTTGAGCGATTTGGTATAATTTTAGATAGTGTGACGAAAAAACAAACTGAGTTAATTCATGCTGTTGTAGGCGCTGAACTTGCCCGAAGGGAGTTCGGCATTCACGACCAAGAAATATTAGATGCGATCCGCTATCATACCACTGGGAGAAACAATATGATGCTGTTAGAGAAAATAATCTACTTAGCGGATTATATTGAACCAAATAGAAAGTTTCCAGGTGTTGACGATTTAAGAAATGTGGCTTTATCTAATTTAGATAAAGCCACTTTAATGGCTACCAACCAAACGATCTCTTATATTATTTTTCAGAATAAATTAATACATCATGATACAATCTCTGCAAGAAATTCACTTCTATGCATGAAGGAGATTGGAACAGGAGTGAGTAAATGAAAAAGTTTTTTAAAATATTGACAATTGCCTTTGTATGCTTTGCGTTAATGATGGGTACAGGACTATATATTTTTCTGAACAGCATCAGCAGCGGAGCTGGGTCTGGAAACGATATTGTGCCCGGTGATGCACCTCAGGGGAAAGACCCGGTAAATGTACTCATTGTAGGTGTCGATGCAAAGGATGCAAAAAATGCCAACGGAGTACGAACAGATACCATTATGGTAGCAAACTTTAATCCTAAAACCAAAAAAGTAAATATTATCTCTATTCCACGGGATACTCGGGTAATTATTCGAGGTCATAAAGGAAGGGACAAGATAAATCATGCCCATGCCTATGGTGGCATCGATCTTTCCATTAAAACGGTAAAGGACTTTTTAGGAATAGACATTGATTATTATGTAAGAATTGACTATAAGGCGTTAGGCAAAATTGTTGATGACCTTGGTGGGGTAGAAGTTGATGTGCCAATGAATATGAAATACACAGATCCATATGCAGATCCACCACTAAAAATTAATCTTCAAAAAGGGCTACAAGTGCTAGATGGAGATAAGGCAATGCAATTTGTACGGTTTAGAAAAGGATATTCGGATCAGGATCTTGGGAGAATTGAAGCCCAGCATAAATTCATTAAGGCTGTTTCTGATAAACTTTTGAGCCCTCAAACGATCCTTAAATTACCTAAACTTGCAAAAACCTTTGGCACCTATGTGGATACGAATATGCCCGCTTCGGCAATTGCATCCTATGCAGCCCAGGCCACTGGGGTAAATTTGGGCAATATAAATATGATGACCATTCCAGGGGAGCCGAAACTAGTAAGTGGTATATGGTATTTTATTGCCGATGATGAAAAAATGAGGGTCATGCTTGGTAGCTTGCAGGATGATGTGGAGACCACACCAAAGGGTATTGTAGGTAACCTTATTAAGAAGACGGAAGAGCAAGAAATTATGAACAAAGCAACTGTGGAAGTGCTAAATGGTTCTGGGGTACCAGGTTTAGCAACAAAAGTTGCGAAGAAGTTAAAAGATGAAGGGTATAATGTTGTAAATATAAATAATATTAATGGGATGAAATACAGTCAAACCCATATCTATGATCGAAAGAATAAAGCAAGTGAGGCGAAAAAAATAGCCAAAATCATTGGAGTAAAAGATATTGAGACAGATTTACATGCCGATGCTGAGGCTGAAATAACGGTTATTGTTGGAAGTGATTTGAAGGAATAGGCACTAGGGTTAGTGTCTATTTTTTTGTTCAAAGTCTCAGGGATTAAAGTAATATGTAACAATGTAGTCGTGTATATATTAACATGCATAAAAATCGAGGAGATGACTACATGGAAAATATAATGGTCTTTGTGTTGTTTTTTATTGGGTTGTTTATAATAATTAAATCAGGAGATTTGTTTGTTGATTCCGCCGTATGGATAGCTAGGGTAACAGGTATCCCAAATGTAATTATTGGTGCAACCCTCGTAAGTCTTGCAACAACTTTGCCAGAATTTTTTGTTTCAACCATAGCTACATTAGATGGGCATTTAGACATGGCTATGGGGAATGCCATCGGTTCTACAATATGCAATATCGGTCTTATACTAGGGTTGTGTGCTATTATATCACCTATTCCTGTACGAAGGAGATTTTTCAGCATAAAGGGTATTTTAATGCTCTGCGCCATTGCAATCCTATATATGATGGCATTCAATCGACAGATTAGCAGAATCGAAGGATTTTTATTGCTTATCCTTTTAATAATATATATAATAATAAATATCTTTGAAGTATACACTCATAAAGGGGATCAGTATACAGTACGGTATAGGGAGAAAAATATTAAAGTCGCCCTATTGAAAAACTCATTTAAATTTATCTTGGGTACTGGGGGAATCATCTTAGGTGCAAGATTGCTTGTTGACAATGGCGTGCTCATTGCGAATATTTTTAATATACCGGAACAAGTGATAAGCTTGACCCTTATCGCTTTAGGCACTTCCCTGCCGGAGTTAACAACTTCACTTGTTGCAATCATCAAGGGACATGAAGGGATTTCAGTTGGAAATATTATAGGCGCAAACATTTTAAATCTAACAATGGTGCTAGGGGCTTCATCTATAGCAGCAAGAGATGGATTGATCATATCTGTCAGGAATATTGATGTCTTGGGCAAAAAATTAATTGATTTTCCACAAACATTGGCATTAGATATACCATTTTCTGCACTATTAATGTTGATTTTAGTCATCGGGGGAACAGCAAACCGTAAAATATCCAGGCATGATGGGGTGTTATTAATAGTATTATATTTGTCATATCTAATGATATTGGCACTTATTTCATTTTAGAATTCAAGCTGTGATATATGAATTAGGAGGTTATACATGGTTACAGAATCTAAACAAATTGCTATGAAAGCTGCAAAAGCAATTGATGATAAAAAGGGAAAAGATATTACTGTACTAAATATTCAACAGATTTCAAGCTTTGCAGATTACTTTGTAATAGCCCATGGTACTTCAACAAGACATGCAAAGGCAATTGCAGATGGAATTGTTGATGAATTAGCTGAAGTGGGAATTGCCTTGGACCATAAGGAAGGCTATGACAATGGTAATTGGATTTTGCTGGATTATATGGCGGTGGTGGTTCACATATTTATTGAGGAAGAAAGACATTTCTATAACTTAGAAAGAGTATGGAAGGATGGTATCTATGAAGATATGGATACCATCTAAGTGAATGGTTAAAAATGCGAGGGGCAAAGGGGGGATTTAGATGAATATAAATATTCATCCTACATTGAAAGCAATTATACCTATTGTTGAAGGGGTTGCAAAAACATTCGGAAAGAACTGTGAAGTAGTTCTACACGATTTCAACAATTTTCAAAGCTCAATTATTGCCATTGAGAATGGCCATGTAACGGGAAGAAGTGTAGGAAGTCCCATGACCGAGATCGGGTTGCAGGCGATTCGCAAAGGAAATACAAACGATAACATTCTCAATTATACAGGTAAAAGTACTGATGGACGAGCGTTAAAATCAAGCACTATGTTCATCAACGATGAAAACGGACAAGTCATTGGTTGTTTATGTATTAATTTCGATATGTCTGAATTAATCGTTGCGCAAAACGCAATACAGGAACTTACACAGACAGAGGGCAAAGATGATTTAAAGCAACATGATTATCTAAGTAATAGTGTAAATGATGTATTAAGCAGCATTGTATCAAATACTTTGGAAGAAGTAGGGAAGCCTGTTGCATATATGAGCAAAGATGAGAAAGTGAATATTGTTAAACGCTTAGATGAACAAGGGGCGTTTTTGATTAAAGGTGCCATAGATTATGTCGCAAAAGTGTTGTGTGTATCTAGATATACTATTTATAACTATCTTGATGAAATTAGAGTAAACAAATAAAGGGAGGGTGTATTTTGGAAAAAAGAATGATTCAGACTAGCCAAGCGCCTGCTGCGATAGGGCCTTATTCTCAAGCTATTCAAGTAGGCAATTTAGTATTTACATCCGGTCAACTACCTGTAAATCCAACGACAGGAGAATTGATTGTAGATGATATTCAGGCAGAGACACGGCAGTGCTTGAATAATGTAGAGGCTATTTTAGCAGCGGCAGGAACATCTCTGAAGAATGCTGTGAAGTTAACTGTTTTTATTAAGGATATGAGCCAGTTTAGCAAGATCAATGAAGCATATGCAGAATACTTTCCTGAGGATAAGCCTGCTCGTTCTTGCGTTGAAGTTGCAAGACTTCCTAAAGATGCAAACATAGAGATTGAAGCGATAGCAATGACTATATAAAGAGAAAAACAAAAACTTATATCTTGAAAAAAAGTGGTCAATAATATGCTTGACCGCTTTTTTTGTTGAATTTATTAAAAAAAAGTATATATAATAGATATTGAGTCAAATCGTTAATAATGATATTATAGAATGGGCATGTTAGGAAGGATAGGGGGAAAATATCTCTCTATAAAACAAATGATATAGGAGGTTTTACTATGCATAAAAGATTATTTATTCCTGGACCTGTGGATGTGGCGGAAGATGTACTTCAAAAACTAGCTACACCAATGATAGGGCATAGGACAAAGGATGCATCTAATCTTCAGAGAAGCATTACAGAAAAGATGAGAAAAGTTATGTACACGGAAAACGCTATCTTACTATCCACATCTTCAGGTAGTGGACTTATGGAAGGTGCTGTAAGATCTTGTACAAGAAAAAGAGCTGCTGTATTTTCAGTGGGGGCTTTTGGAGACAGATGGTATAAGATGGCTACATCCAATGGTGTACCAGCAGATAAGTTTTCATCAGAATTAGGACAACCTACAACGCCACAGATGGTTGAGGACGCCCTAGCTACTGGTAAATATGACCTAGTTACGATTACCCATAATGAAACATCAACGGCTATTATGAACCCTGTTGAGGAAATCGCAGAGGTTATCCGAAAATATCCAGATGTGATTTTTTGCTTAGATACTGTAAGCTCCCTTGGTGGAACAAAAATCGAAGTAGATAAGCTGGGTGTAGATATTTGTATAACATCCACGCAAAAAGCTTTGGGCTTGCCTCCAGGAATGGCGATTTGTTCATTCTCACCAAAGGCTATCGCTGCTGCAAAACAAGTAGAGCATAGAGGGCTATATTTCGACTTACTAGACCTATATAATTACATAGAAAAGAAAGATCATCAGTACCCATCTACACCTTCTCTACCTCATATGTATGCACTAGATTATCAATTGGATAAGATGTTAGCAGAGGGTTTAGACAATCGATTTGAGCGTCATCTTGAAATGGCTAAGTATGTTCGAGCTTGGGCAAAAGACAAGTTTGAGATGTTAGCAGAAGATCAATATGCATCAAATACATTGACAACAGTGAAAAACACAAGAAATATTAGTGTTAGTGATTTAAATAAAGAGTTGGGTAAGCGAGGATACATGATTTCTAATGGTTATGGAGACTTAAAAGATGTTACTTTTAGAATTGCCCATATGGCTGATACAACCCTTGAAGATATCAAAACATTACTATCTATTATTGAAGAAATCTTAGGATTATAAGTAGGAGGAACCTATATGGCTAGAATTTTAGTTGCTGATGGAATGGAAAAAAGCGGTATTTTGGCTCTGCAAAATGCCGGGTTTGAAATCGTTGAAGAATATTATGAGCCAGAAGTATTGAAAGAAAAAATAAAAGAATTTGATGCGATTGTTGTTCGTTCTGCTACAAAAGTAAGAAAGCCTATCATTGACGCTGCCCTTGAAACGAAACAACTTAAGCTAGTTATTCGTGGTGGTGTAGGTGTCGATAATATCGATGTAGAGTATGCTATGGAAAATGGCATCAAAGTAACGAATACACCTTTAGCCAGCAGTGCATCTGTTGCAGAATTGGCCATCGGTCATATGTTTGCCCTAGCAAGACATATACATATTGCGAATGTGACCATGAGGCAAGGTAAATGGAACAAGAAGCATTATGAAGGAATAGAGCTGGGTGGAAAGACCCTTGGACTTATTGGGTTTGGCAGAATCGCAAGAGAAACTGCAAAACGAGCTAAAGCGTTGGGTATGAGTGTAATCTATACAAATAGATCAGGAAAAATTGAAGGGGACGATGAATATACATACGTACCTTTTAATGAATTGCTTGCGAAGTCTGATTTTATCTCATTACATATTCCTGCAGGACCAGAAGGTAAAGCTGTGATTGGAAGTGCAGAGTTTGAAATGATGAAGGATGGTGCATACATTGTGAACACCGCCAGAGGTGGGGTTGTATGCGAAAAAGCTTTATTAGAAGCACTTGATTCCGGAAAGGTGGCTGGAGCAGCCATTGATGTATTTGTAGAAGAACCAACGAAGAACGAAGCGTTATATACCCATGACAAGATATCTTTAACGCCTCATATTGGTGGGTCCACCAATGAAGCTCAAACGAGAATCGGTGAAGAAATCGTTGAGATCATCACAAACTTTTTTAAATAGGAGGATGAAGAATGGCAGTAGTTAGACCATTTAAAGGAATAAGACCTAAACAAGAATTGGCTGATAAGGTGGCTTGCCTTCCTTATGATGTAATGAATCGTGAAGAAGCAAAAGAAATGGCAAAGGGCAATCCATATAGTTTTCTTCACGTTGGAAGATCTGAAATCGATTTGGATGATGCTGTGGATGCTTATGATCCAAAGGTATACCAAATGGCCCGGCATAATCTTGATAAGATGATTGAAGATAACATTTTATTTCAAGATGATCAACCCATATTCTATATCTATAGACAAATCATGGACGGTAGGGTTCAAACAGGTATCGTAGGTTGTAATTCCATCGATGATTATATGAATGATATCATCAAGAAGCATGAATTTACAAGACCTGAGAAAGAAGTAGACAGAATCAATAACTTTGATTACTGTGATGCGAATACAGAACCGATTTTTTTAACTTATAAGTCCAATAAGGAAATCAATACCATCGTCAATGATTGGATCAAATTTCATAAGCCAGTCTATAATTTTACATCGGATGATGGCATTACCCATATTTTTTGGGTCCTGGATAACCAAGAACTTGTAGGCAGAGTACATGATATTTTTGAGAATATTGACTATTTATATATTGCCGATGGACATCATCGTTCAGCATCATCTGTTAAAGTGGGATTAAAGCGAAGAGAACAAAATCCAAACTATACAGGAAATGAAGAGTTTAATTTCTTTATGTCTGTAATTTTTCCTGATGAAGATTTATTCATCATGGATTATAACAGAGTGGTAAAGGATTTAAATGGTTCATCTAAAGAAGAGTTTTTAAGTAAAGTAAACGAGAAGTTTCAGGTTGAAGTTTACAAGGGTGAAGGTCAGTATAAGCCTGAACAAAAGCATACATTTGGCATGTATTTAGACAATGTATGGTACAAGCTTACTGCTATTGAGGGCACTTATGATGACAGTGACCCAGTGGATCGTTTAGATGTATCTATACTTCAAAAGAATCTACTTCATCCAATACTAGGAATCGAAAATCCAAGAACAGACAAAAGAATTGACTTCGTTGGCGGAATTCGTGGCCTGGGCGAACTAGAAAAAAGAGTGGCAAAGGATATGGTGGTTGCTTTCTCCATGTACCCAACAACTATTGATGACTTAATATCTATTGCAGATGCTGGTGAGGTAATGCCGCCAAAGTCAACCTGGTTTGAGCCTAAACTGAGAAGTGGACTATTTGTCCATAGATTATATTAAGATAAAAGTCGTGACATGTTAACATGTCACGACTTTTATCTTAATAAGAAGCTTATATGTAGTCCTCGCTATGAGATTATCTTATCTTTCCACGATTGGATTTAGCATTTCCGTGGGATAGTGGAGATCCTAGATTATTCATCAGGAGAGGACTTCTTGAGGATTTATATTTTTTTCGTTTTAAGCGACGCCAAGTAATATAAGCACGCCAACCTATATAAAGCAACAGTAACATTACTAAATATTTCAATATTGATTTTCCAGGTGATTGATCATTAAAAAATATAGTCGTCATACTTTCTCTTTCTTCAATGTTTTTAGCTGCAACAAGGTTGACTGTGCCAAGGACTATACCATTAGATGTGAAGGTAAGTTTGCCAATAACATCTCCTTTATGAATGGGTGCACGAAGCTTTTCAGGAACCTCTATGGATTCACTGACTTGCGGATTTGCTTCACCTTTTGGAATCGCCTTGTAAAGTTCCTTTTGTGTAATTACTTCTAAGGTTCCCTCTTGACCACCTTCAATCTTTACTGTTTTTACGGATTTACTTTCATCAGTGAGTTTTATAAACTGAAACTGATCAAAGCCATAATCAATCAATGTTCTTGTATCTGTGTAAATATTCGTTCCTTGAGCCTTTAACACAACTGCGATTAACCGATGTTCATCTTTTTTAGCAGAGGTTACCAGGCATTGCTGTGCCTGTATTGTATATCCTGTCTTTATCCCCTCAACGATGTCATATTTTATATTTACCCATTGACCCTTATAGTTAATTCTATTTCTACCCCCTACTCCCCAAAGAAATCGGTTAGAAGATCTTAAATAACGGGTTTCAGGTTGCTTGTCTGTGGGTGGTATTTGATAACGAGTGGTTTTTACTATATCAGGGAATAATGGCAATGTCATTGCATATTTTGCGATCATCGACAGATCATATGCTGTGGTAACATGTTCATTATTAGGAAGGCCATTAGGATTCACAAAGTTGGTATTCTTAGCCCCTAATTCTTTCGCTCTTTTATTCATTAGAATTGCAAACTCTTCCACAGAACCAGAAACATGCTTAGCTAGAGCCACTGCAGCATCATTGGCAGATTCAATTAGTAGTGCATAAAGAAGTTGTTCCACTGTAAACGTTTCACCTTCTATAGCATAGATCCTATTGCCATCGGTGAATGGGGTTGTTTTATCGATAGTAACAATATCCTGTAGTTTTGTGTTTTCTAGGGTAAGAATTGCTGTCATGATTTTTGTAGTGCTGGCAGGGTACATCACTTCGAAGGCATTTTTTTCATATAGTATGTCACCTGTCTCTGCATCGATGAGAATACCACTGGGGGCTGAGATGTCTGGAGGTGAGGCCATGGATATAATAGGATGGAGAAAGAAGTTTATTAGGACGATGATTATAACGAAGATGCTATTTTTTTTGCTTTGCATGAAGCCACCTCTTAAAATAGAATTTGACGTACTTTAATAGTATAACAAAAAAATCAGAAAAGTTTAAGAAAATTTAAATTAAACCTTAAATGTTAAATAAAGGATATTGTAAAATTTAGTAGAAATTTCTATATAAATGTAATATAGAGAGGTGATCTGATGGAATTTTCGAAACGAGAGAAAACAATTTTAATCATCTTTGTCGTTCTAATTTCCTTTATTATCATGGGAAAAAGTTTGATGAGTAGTTTTAACAAACCGCAAATAACTATTGAAAATGATGAAATGAGCCAAACTGAGGAGAAAGAATCGGAAGTTATAGAGGAAGCAGATGCTGAAATAAAAGAAATTGCAGTTGATGTAGTAGGAGAGGTGACGGAGCCAGGACTGGTTATACTTAAAGAAGGGGCACGGGTTATAGATGCAATTGGGGCTGCTGGTGGGATGTTAGAGTCGGCAGATCGTCGACTGGTAAACTTGGCAAGAATTTTAAAAGATGAAGAACAAATCTATGTACCTAAGATTGGTGAGAATGTAAGCACGGAAGGATATAATAATGATAGGACAGGTGAGGGTGGACAGCTTAGTAAAAAACTGAATATTAATCATGCAACTGCTGCAGAATTAGAATCATTAAATGGCATAGGTGAAGCCCTTTCAAGTAGAATCATTCAATATCGATCAGAGAAGGGTAATTTTAAAGATATCAAAGATATTATGAAGGTATCTGGTATCGGAGAGAAAAAATTTGATGGATTCAAAGATCAAATTACGGTTAAATAAAAGTGAAAATTGCTGGGCAGAACCATCTGTGTTAAACTATGAGGGAGGTGATAAGAACATGTCTATTATTGAAGAAAGAAGACTGACCGAGATGACAACCAGCTCTGGCTGAGCAGCGAAAATGGGTCCCGAGGCCCTGGCACAGGTTCTGTGTCATTTACCCAAAGTTTATGATCCAAGGCTGTTAATTGGACTAGAAACTTCAGACGATGCTGCGGTGTATAAATTGAACGATGAAACTGCCCTCATACAAACATTGGATTTCTTTACGCCTATTGTGGATGATCCGTATATGTATGGTCAAATTGCTGCTGCAAATTCGTTGAGCGATGTTTATGCTATGGGTGGGCAACCATTACTGGCTATGAATATTGTTTGTTTTCCAAACTGTGTATCCCATGAGATACTAGCTGAGATTTTAAAAGGCGGTGCTGATAAAATCAAAGAAGCGGGTGCCCTTCTTGTAGGTGGACATACTGTAGAAGATAATGAACCAAAATATGGATTATCCGTAACAGGCATTGTGCATCCTGATAAGGTGATTAGTAATGCAGGAGCGAAACCTGGGGACCAATTAGTTTTAACGAAACCCCTTGGTATGGGAATATTGAATACAGCCCTAAAGGCAGATATGTTATCACCATTACAAATCGAAAAAGTGATGATGATCATGGCCACATTAAATAATGTTGCAGCCAATGGAATGAAGGAATTTGGTGTATCTGCTTGCACAGATATTACAGGCTTTGGTATGTTGGGGCATGCTTATGAGATGGCTAAAGCCAGTAAGGTAAGCCTGCAGATTGACCATAGAAGTGTTCCTATTATAGAGGGCACTGCTGCATTTGGAAAAATGGGCCTTATTCCAGCAGGTGCCTATGCCAATAGGAAATATGTAGCAGAGCATATTCATTTTGATGATGAGGTTCCCCAATATATGCAAGACATACTGTTTGATCCTCAAACATCGGGAGGACTTTTGCTTTCTATTCCTAGGGATCAAGTAGAATTCTTATTGGAATATTATAAGCATAACTTACCAGTAGAATTCGCCGTTATTGGCCAGGTTGTAGAAAAGAGTAACGCCTCCATATATGTTCGCTAATAATGATGAATCTAATTTGTATCTATAAAAAACACTTCCACAGAAGTGTTTTTTATTTAGGATGTAGTATAGCTGTAATAAATTAGGTTTCTCAATTCAAATAGTATGGTATAATTTTATGTGATTACAGACGAAAATGGGTACATAAAGAAATTTTATGAGAGGTGAAGTTTATGCCTGAAAAAAGAAGTCTATTTGCGCAAATTCCTAAAGTAGATGATATTTTAAAAGAGGATCGAATTCATGAGTTGGGGCAGACAATCCCTAGGATGATTATTTTAGATGCCATTCGTAAAAATATTGAGGAAACTAGGATAGGAATTACTCAGCTTTCTGAAGAACGTGTAGATGATTTTCAACTCTGCTATTCAGAGTTATTAGAAAGAATAATTCATGATGCTATTGAAAAAAATCAAATGAGTTTAACAAAAGTTGTAAATACCACAGGAGTTATACTACATACAAATCTAGGTAGAGCTCTGTTAAGTGATGAAACCAAGGAAGCCATCTGGAATGTGGCGAATAGTTATTCAACCTTGGAACTTGATGTGAAAACGGGAAAAAGGGGCTCTAGATATGCCCATGTTGAAGAAATTATAACAAGATTGACAGGTGCAGAAAGTGCTCTTGTGGTAAACAATAATGCAGCTGCAGTCCTGCTGGTTTTGAGTACAATGGCAAAAGATAAGGAAGTTATTGTCTCAAGGGGCCAGTTGGTAGAAATAGGGGGCTCATTTAGAGTGCCCGAGGTTATGGAACAGAGTGGTGCATTGCTGCGAGAGGTAGGCAGCACCAATAAAACCCACCTATTCGATTATGAGAGAGCAATTGGAGTGGAAACAGGTGCACTACTAAAGGTACATACAAGTAACTATAGGATACTAGGATTTACTGAAGAAGTAGCGTTGAAAGATCTTGTTGAACTAAGTAAAAAGCACTGTATCCCAGTGATTGAGGATATTGGCAGTGGAACCCTCATAGACTTTTCTAAATATGGATTAGTAAAAGAACCAACAATACAGGAGAGTGTTGATGCAGGAGCAGATATCATTACATTTAGCGGAGATAAGCTTTTAGGTGGACCACAGGCTGGGATTATTGTCGGGAAAAAGAAGTATATTGAGCTCATGAAAAAGAATCCCCTCACAAGGGCGTTACGTGTAGATAAAATGACATTGGCCGCCTTAGAAGCTACCCTTAAAATATACTTAGATGAGAACGCAGCAGTGAAGAGAATACCAACCTTACATATGATTACTATGAGTATTGAGGAGATTGAAGAAAAAGCCCGGGGTCTAAATGACCTCCTCAAACAACATAAGCTGCCATGCAGTATTGTATTGGCCCAGGGTTTTTCCCAAGTGGGAGGCGGATCTATGCCTCTAGTAGAACTACCCACATGGGTGATTCGACTGAAACCAAATGATATATCTATTAATGAATTTGAAAAAAAGTTAAGAGAATATGAAACACCTATTATTACTAGGATTCAGGATGAACAGCTAATTTTGGATGTAAGAACAGTCAAAGAAGAGGAATATGCCCTCATTTTAAAAGCACTGGTTGATGTGATGGAACTGAAAAGGGAGGGCTAATATTGAAGAATATTGTAATAGGAACGTCTGGACATATTGATCATGGTAAGACAACTCTTATTAAGGCACTTACTGGAACTGATACAGACCGATTGAAGGAGGAAAAGAAAAGAGGGATAACCATTGAATTAGGTTTTGCCCATTTTGATCTTCCAAGCGGTAGAAGAGCAGGAATCATAGACGTGCCTGGTCATGAACGATTTATTAAAAATATGCTTGCGGGCGTTGGTGGAATTGATATTGTATTACTTGTGATAGCTTCTGATGAAGGATTTATGCCTCAAACCCAAGAACACTTAAATATACTTTCAATTTTGGAGGTGCAAAAAGGAATCATTGTACTAACAAAAACAGATAAAGTAGATGAAGAATGGCTGGAATTGGTGAAGGAGGAAGTGAGACAAAAAACGATAGGAACATTCTTAGAATCCTCTCCTATGATTCCTGTTTCCTCATCCCAAGGCATTGGTTTAAAAGAACTGGTCCAGTTGATAGATCAGCTTACAGAAGAAACAGAGGAAAAAGATGTTCACACGCCATTTAGGTTACCAGTAGATAGGGTATTTACCTTGCCGGGCTTTGGAACAGTAGTGACAGGAACACAAATTGAAGGAATACTGGCGGCTGACTCTGTCATAAATATATACCCTCAGAATATGCAAGCCAAAGTGCGATCCATTCAGGTACATGGGAAATCTGTTAATGAATCCTACGCTGGACAAAGGGTAGCGGTAAATTTAGCAGGAATAAAGGTTGAAGATGTACTGCGAGGTAATGTGCTTGGAGAGAAGAATTCTATGAAATCTACCACCATGCTAGATATAAAGCTGAACCTCCTAAAAGATGTAAGCAGAGCAGTCAAGAATCGCGAGAGATTCAGATTTCATCATGGAACCAGCGAAATATTCTGCAGGGTTGTATTGCTGGATCGGGAAGAGCTTGAACCGGGTGATTCCTGCTATGCGCAATTAAGGTTAGAAGAATATACTGTAGCTAAAAGAGGCGACCATTTCGTGTTAAGATTCTATTCACCAATGGAAACCATTGGGGGAGGCGTTGTTCTAGAACCTAATCCCAATAAGCATAAACGATTTAAAGAAGATACCCTTGAAGAATTGAAAGTAAAAGAGGAAGGCAGTCCAGAAGATATTATTGATAAGATTGTTAAGCAGTATGGAAATAAATTTGAAACCATAGGATATTATGCAACCCAGACGGGTATGGCGGAAAATACGATCGAGGAAGTTATAAGCAACCTTGTTACAGAAGGTAGTGTGATTAAGTTTTCAAATCATATCACCCATCGAACATATTTAGACACAATAGAAGAAGAAATTATAAATGTATTAAATGAATATCATAGAAAGAATCCTTTAAAGCCAGGGATGTTAAAGGAAGAATTAAGAAATAAAGTCTTGCCTCAAGTAAAGGGTAAGCTTTATGATAACCTTTTAGAATACTATGAGAAAAATAAAATCATTCAGGTTAAAGGGAATATAGTGTCGACCAATAATTTTGAAGTTATATTTACAGACGAGCAGGAAAAGATTCGTGCTGAAATTGAAAAAATCTATTATCATGCAGAATTTAGCCCTCCAATTCCTGAAGAATTCATAAAAAGCAATAAAAGTGAGAAACAAAATAGAATGGTATTTAACGCTCTTATTGAGATGAATAGTTTGATTAAGATTGATAATGAAATTGTCTTTCATGCAGCCCATTATGATCGAGCAGTTGCAATCATAAAGGATTTTATACTACAGCATAATGAAATTACATTATCACAATTTCGTGATTGCTTGAATACCACTAGGAAATATGCGTTACCCTTATTAGAGCATTTTGATCAAGTTAAGATAACCAAGAGGGTTGGAGATAAACGAATTTTGTTTTAGCTACCAGAATAGGGTAGCTTTTTTCTTGCATTCATACAAAAAAAGAATTATGATAAAATTAGCAAAATATGTAGATGAATGTCAAGAAGTGCTACCTTTGGAATACTATTCATATGGCCAAATTACATACTTTTCTGCATCTATGGAAAAGATATCCTTAAAAAGTCTATGAATTTTTAAATAATGAGGGTAAGGGTCAATGGGAAATAATGCGAAGAGGTGATTATATGATATACAGATTACTGGTTGTTGATGATGAACCTATACTTCTTAAGGGATTAAAGTATAGCTTAGAACAAGAGTCTTATGAAATAGACACTGCAGAAGAGGGTACGGAAGCTCTTGAGAAGGCCTTAGGCAATACATATGACTTGATTATTCTTGACCTGATGCTCCCTGGTATTGATGGTTTAGAGGTCTGTAAACGTGTAAGAGAGAAATCAATGGTGCCAATTATTATACTAACGGCCAAAGGGGAAGATACAAGCAAAATTTTAGGACTTGAGTATGGTGCAGATGATTATCTAACGAAGCCCTTTAACATTCTGGAACTGAAGGCAAGGATCAAGGCCATATTTAGAAGAGTACATATCAGTGAGAATGCGTCACCAACCAACATTATCAAAGTTGATGATTTTATCATAAATACCCTTGGCAGGAAAGTAAATTTGGGAGATATAGAAATCAATCTTACTGCAAAAGAATTTGATCTTCTACTTTTATTAGCAACCAATCCTGGTAAGGTATACAGTAGAGAAGAATTACTTGAGATCATTTGGGGATATGAATATTTTGGTGATTTGAGAACGGTAGATGTTCATGTAAGAAGACTTAGGGAAAAGGTTGAAAAAAATTCTAGCCAACCAGAGTTTATTCTTACAAAATGGGGAGTTGGTTATTATTTTAGGGTCAAATAAGAGGTTTATTAGCATTAGGTGGAAACTAGTTTCCACCTATTTGCTATTGGGAATTCTTACTTTATTATTAATCAATTCTTTTATTAGTGAGGCCATCCGATTGAATTATATTAACCAGAAGAAGGTTCAGCTATTTACACAGGGCAATATTATAGCTGGCAGAGTGGTCAATGTAATTAATGAAAAAGTCGTCGAGAATATAGGTATAGAGGATTTGACAAAAGAAATAAGCAAAGACCTAAAAATACGAGTGTTGATTATTAATAATTTAGGCATTGTTGTAAGCGATTCTTACGATGTCTTAAAGGGGTCCACTGTTCGTCATCACGAACTACAGGAGTCCTTAAAAGGAAAATCGGTTGCAAAGCAGCATAACTTAGAAAAGTATGGGCGAACAATGTACGTTTCAGTTCCTATTATCTCAAACACCAAGATAATTGGAGCTGTCTTTATATCAGCCCCATTGGAAGAAATCTATCAAAACATTAGAGAAACCATGCGAAGTTTTTTATACTTATCTTTCATTAGCTTGCTTATTACAGGATTCATAAGCTTTGTTTTTGCCAAGCTTATTTCTACGCCCATAGAAGAGCTTACTAGGAGTATTATAAAAATCCATCAAGGTAATTTAGAAGAACGGGTGGTTGTAAGTGGGAATGATGAACTAAGTAATCTTGGTAGTTCATTTAATTTAATGATTACCAGGATCGCCCATGTTGAGCAGCAAAGAAAAGATTTTGTTGCCAATGTTTCCCATGAATTAAGAACACCCCTTAGTGCAATTAAGTTACTGTCAGAGTCTTTGTTACATCAAGAGCATGTCAAAGTTGAAACTTATAGAGAATTCCTTACAGACATTGACTCGGAAGTAGATCGGTTGAATAAGATTATTGAGAGTCTGTTGGCTTTGGTAGACATCGATAAGGGAAAGCTGATCTTAGATTATCAGGTTACCTATATTAATTATTTGATAGAAAATCTTATACACTCCTTGAAACCTTTGGCTGATAATAAGAAAATCGAGTTGGCTTTTTATGATAAAGAAAAGATTCACATTAAGCTGGATCAGATAAAAATACAACAGGCCCTTATCAATATCATTCATAACGCAATAAAATATACACCGAATGGCGGTAAGATTGAAATATCTTTATATATTGAGTATGAGGATATTGTGATCAAAATAGAGGATAATGGTATTGGCGTACCCACAGAAAGCTTACCCTATATTTTTGAAAGATTTTATCGTGTAGACAAGGCTCGTGCAAGGAGTACAGGAGGTACTGGACTGGGCCTAGCTATTTCTCACCAAATTATCAGTCTACATCAAGGGAGAATAGAGGTATCTAGTGAGCTAAATAAAGGCACAATTTTCTATATCCGTTTACCTAAGGATGTGGGCGGGTTGAGCTAGGATGAATAGGAGGTATTGACTTTGAAAACATTGTATAGATCGTTGTTTTTTGTATTTATACTTATGATCATAGGCATTGGTGTTTATAATTTTACTAAGGATAATGAAATGGGTCAAAATCAACCCCCAATTCCACCAGTACCCGATCAAACGAAGTATAGTCTAAAGTTATACTTTGGAAGTCCCACCAATAACCGTTTGGTTAGGGAGGAACGTGTCATTATAAGTGACGAACTCCAGGAGGAAAAGCTAATCATCGAGGAGATCATCAAAGGTCCTAGAAATAAGATACTGAAAGCCTCTATTCCTTCAGAAACAAAATTGATTTCCATAAAAACCATTGACAATATATGTTATGTAAATTTGTCGAAAAGTTTTCTTGATTCCTATCGATGGGACTTAATGAATGAAGCCATTACTATTTGGTCAGTAGTGAATTCCCTTACAGAAATAGAACAAATACAGGCCGTACAATTCTTAATCGAAGGAAATCGAGTAGGTGCCATAGAAAAATACTATTCATTGAAAGAACCGTTTTATAGGAATGAAGAATTGTTGAGGAAAGAAGTAATTACACCCTTCGATACCTTTAATGTTTTTTTAGATTATATCAGAACAGGCAGCTATGATAATGCATACAGAATGTTATCAAAATCAAGCATGGATAAATTTGATTTCCTTAAGTTTAAGCTAAACATGGGTACTTATGTAAGGGAATTGAGAGATTATGAAATTACAAAATATCAAACCCAAAAGTACACCAATAAGGTAATCCTACTTGTCACTTATGAGAAAAAACCTACCGCTATTGGTATCTTAGATGATGAGTTTATGGAGAGCTGGCAAATGATTTATGAAAATGGGGAATGGAAAATAGTGATGCCAATATAAGAAAGGTGGGCTATGATGAAAAGGTTTATAATAATTGTTTTTTCGATCATTCTACTAATCAGTGGATGTACAAGTAGGAAAATAAAGGTAGAGACACTGTCGTTTAATGTTTACTATGGGGATCGGAACAATGAGAAGATCGTTACAGAGACTCGAAAATTAAAGATGGGTATCGATGAGAACAAATATATGGTCGTCATGAAAGAATTGATAAAAGGTCCAGAAAACAAAAGGCTGAAGATGAACATACATCCCAAAACAAAGGTCCTAGGTGTAGAAAAGCATAATGATGTTGCCATGGTGAATCTATCGAAGGAATTTACCGATGTCAATGGTGAAATACAGCAGATGATCGCGATGATGACAGTGTCCGATACACTAACTCAATTTAGTGAGATTCAAAGCGTTAACATAAAAGTTGAGGGGGAAACGTATATATTCCAATCAGGTTTTATGAGAGATAAGTTTAATGAATCACCAATTGGTGATAATAAAGAAATGAAAAAAATCTCCCTTTATTTCGCTGGACCCAATGCAGATCAACTGATTAGGGAACTACGATCTGTAGAACTAGCAGCGGATGAAAAAATTGAAGAGCGGGTGGTGAAGGAATTAATCAAAGGGCCTACAGTGAATGGTGTACATAAAACCATACCTGTAAACACGCGGTTAATTCGTGTTGATGTTAATAATGATCTCGCCTCCGTGAATTTATCAGATAGTTTCGTGAAAGATCACTGGGGCGGAAGTACTGGCGAGCTCATGACAATCTACTCTATCGTAAATTCACTCACAGATTTAGACCATATTAGAAGGGTTAAGTTTTTGATTGATGGAGAGGAAAAAAAAGTATTCAGTCATTATTCACTCAATGAAATATTCGTAAGGGACGAGACACTTATTTCAAAATAGTTGAATAACTAAATAACCCCTTGCAATAGGCGATGATTTCATATATAATCAATTTCGTTGACAACTTTATATGGGAGTAGATGGGTGCTGGTGTGTCCTCTGGTCTTCAAAACCAGTTTGAGGGGTTAGTAGCTTCTTAGGTGGGTTCGATTCCCACGTACTCCCGCCAACGATCTTTAAAGAGGTGTAAACCTCTTTTTATTTATTTTTTGAAAAGAATTGCTACAATTTGATGAATAGCATATAAAAATAGACAAAAAAAAAGACCTTTAGGTCTCAAAGAAAAGTGAAAAACATTATAAATAGATTATACCAGCATGGAAAAAATATGTCAATAAAGAAATGATCGTATCGATTCATGTCGATAAAAAAATAACAGAATAGGTCTTTAAAAGTAGATATCGGATAAATGTATAATCTCTCAAATGATGGTAATAATAGTCACTTAGATAGACTAGGAGGGATTTTATGTTTAGAAGAAGGAAGCGCAGAGGAAAATTTATCGCAGTTTGCTTTAGTCTGCTCTTATTAGGGTTTATCTATGGATACCTGACAAATGACACTCAGACTCCAATCAAGCCTAAGCCTAATAAAGGTGTGATTGTAGAAACTCCTGAAAATAACCCAAAAGAAAGCCCAAATCACAGCAATGTAGAGGATCCATCTGATATACTATCTAGTCAAGTTGATGATCCTAATTTTAGCGTTGAAGAAGCTGTAAATAACAATTTGGTCACAGCAGAGACCAAACTTATTTTTAAAACATACTATGAAAAATCAAGGGATACCCTAGCCAAGGAAGAAAGAGTACCTGTAGCATTAATCGGGGAACCCCTGAGGAGTTTACAAGAGTATGTTTCTATCCATTATGATGGTTGGAGCATAAGGGGTATTAGTAAAGATTTTATAGAACTATATCGGGTAAAAGAATCACTATCTCCAAATTATTATATCGTCAAAGAGAAAGATGGGTTTATAGCTATATTTCAAGTGGGAGAGTCTGGAAATAATGTACTAATTGATCAAACTACGATTCCCATATCTGGATTAGGAGATATTGATCAAAAGAAATTGAAAGATGGTATTCCTGTCAAGAATATTGAAGGCGTAAATCAAATACTAGAAGACTATAGCAGCTAGAGTGTATTCACATTGAATACACTCTACTTTTCATTTATACTCAAATAAGAAGGAATACAGGCATACGCATCGAATATATGTTTGTATAAATGATAAGGAGATGTTACAATGGTTATACTAGGCATAGATCCAGGAATTGCTATTATGGGATTTGGCGTTATCGAATATAAAGGAAATCAATTTAAACCTATTGATTATGGTGCTGTGGTGACTGATGCAAAGGAAAGCATCCCAATACGATTGAAAAAAATTTATGAAGGATTAGAAGAGATTATTTTGCGATACAATCCAAGTGTAATGGCGATAGAGGAACTATTTTTCAATAAAAATGTAAAGACTGCTTTATTGGTAGGTCACGCCAGAGGTGTAGCAATATTGGCAGCTGCGAACAAAGATATTCCTGTTTTTGAATACACTCCCTTACAAGTGAAACAGGGAGTTGTGGGATATGGCAGAGCGGATAAAAAGCAAATTCAGATCATGACTAAAACACTCCTGAATCTGAAATCAATTCCTAAACCCGATGATGTGGCAGATGCTTTAGCTGTAGGAATTTGTCATGCCCATACAGGTGTTTTTGAAGGATTATTTAAAATGAAATAATTGGGGGAGTAAGCGTGTTTCAATATATAAAAGGGACAATGGATTCCTTCGGAGAAGATTACATTGTTATTGAAAACAATGATATTGGATTTAAAATTCACACTTCGTTAGCAACGATTGGTGCCTTAAAGGGGATCCAAGGGAAAGTAACGGTCTTCACCCAAATGGTTGTTCGTGAAGACGACATCAGTGTCTATGGATTTTCCACAAAAGAAGAACTGAAAATGTTTCAACTTTTGACCACGGTCACAGGGGTGGGTGCAAAAGTAGGATTAGGAATACTGTCTTCTATCTCCATTGGAAGCTTAGCGGGAATGATTATTTCCGAAGATATAACTGGGTTGACGAAGGCCCAAGGCGTAGGCAAAAAAACAGCACAAAGGATCATTCTTGAATTAAAGGATAAAATCGACCACAAGTTAGCGATTTTAGAACCAACATTGCTTCCGGTGAAACCGGTTTTTACTGAGGCAAACGATGAAGTTGTCAACGCGTTAATGGCTTTGGGTTATAATAGGGGAGAAGCTCTATCTGCAGTTCATGAAGTTGAATATGGAAGCAACGGCATAGAGGATATGATTAGAAGGGCCTTAAAGTTGTTAGCGAAGTAGCTAAGAAAGAGGGATAGCATTGTTTAATCATCTGGAAGATAATAGAATCATTACGAGTACTATAAAACAAGAAGATTTTGAGATTGAGAATACCCTTAGGCCAAGAAGCTTGGATGAGTACATCGGGCAGGATAAGATAAAGGAAAAACTACATATATTTGTGAATGCAGCGAAGTTAAGAAATGAACCTTTAGATCATGTGCTTCTATATGGCCCTCCTGGACTTGGAAAAACAACCCTTTCTAACATTATCGCAAATGAAATGGGTGTAAATATTCGGATCACCTCAGGTCCTGCCATAGAAAGGCCTGGGGATTTAGCGGCCATATTAACAAATCTAGGAGAAAATGAAGTACTATTTATTGATGAAATCCATAGGTTAAATAGAACTGTCGAAGAGATTCTTTACCCTGCAATGGAAGACTATGCATTAGACATTATTATCGGCAAAGGGCCCAGTGCCAGATCCATTCGATTAGATTTATCCAAGTTTACACTTATTGGAGCGACTACAAGGGCCGGTTTGTTAACATCTCCCCTTCGTGACCGTTTTGGAGTCATTTGTAGATTACAATTATATGGGAATGATGATCTTTTCAAGATCGTCTATAGATCTGCTGCGATCCTTGGCATCGAAATAGAGGGCAAAGCAGCAGAAGAAATAGGAAAAAGAGCCCGGGGTACACCACGAATCGCCAACAGATTATTGAAAAGAGTACGGGACTATGCTCAGGTTAAGGGAAATGGGAAGATAACCTTAGAATTGGCAAACAAGGCACTAGAAATGCTAGAAGTGGATCATCTAGGGTTAGATATGGTAGATAGAAATATACTTATTACCATTATTGAAAAATTTGCTGGTGGACCAGTTGGACTCGATACTTTGGCTGCATCAACAGGAGAAGAAAGAAATACAATCGAGGATGTATATGAACCATTTCTTTTACAATTAGGTTTTTTGCAGCGAACGCCAAAGGGAAGAATCGTGACAAAACTCGCATATGAGCATATGGATATAAAAGAGGTCAATGGAACGGAGTGAAGCCATGGGTAGTCTAGGAAAAATGATGATCACATTGGGAATTGTGCTAGTTATCGTAGGCATTTTCATGACCATTGGGTCAAGATTTGGGATAGGTAAACTCCCAGGAGATATTTATGTGAAAAAGGGTAATTTCACTTTCTATTCGCCAATCATGACAACCTTCATTTTAAGCATTCTATTAACACTCATTTTAAATCTATTTTTTAGGAAGTAACTGTCTATGGACAGTTTTTCTTTTTTGAATGATAAAGAGTGATAGTGTTTTAAAGTATAGGAAATAAGGGGTACAGGGAAGCTTTTCTCTGCTAAATACTGGGTGGTGCTCAGATATGATACTTAGAAGTCATCGAAGAAATCTTATGGTTTCTAGTATTACATCTATGAGGCTGTTTGATATATTTCAAAATCTTTACATTATGGTAATTTTGAAGGATATTATTGGATTTTGTCGAAAAATAGAGTAATAACTTATTGAGAATGAAGGAGTTGGCAAAATGCGTAATATCTTAAAAGTAACAGCGGTCCTACTCATGATATGTATCCTCCATATTTCCCTTCCAATTCAAGTCTATGGATACGATAAGGCAAAGGTGCCTGAGTATGTTAAAATAGGCCTACGATCAGGAGAAAGTGCAACCCCAATGGTATCCATCATTGGAAAGAGTGGTATAGAGCTTGGTAGCTATGTGGACAATAGATTTATTAATCTTTTGAGCTTTTCAGGCAACGATGAAATTATAGTGCGTAAAGATAGTTATTTTATGGGATTAAACAGCTCCTTTATAGAATATCAGTACGATGAGCAACGAGATAGCAGTAATCCAATAATCCAAGGGCCTATTCATATCCAAGTAGGTCCGCAATTCAATACAAGAGAGGAAGCCCAGTCTTTCTTAAACACTTTAGCATTCACCCAAAGCAAACCTTATTTAAGCTTTGAAGGGAGCTGGCAAGTTTGGACAGGGATGTTTACTTCCCACACAAATGCTCAAGCTGCTGTGGAGGCCATTCGATTGGTTTTGCCTGAGGTAGAAATAAAGGTAATCCCTCAGCATAATAAAAGAATACAGATTTTATCAAAAACAGGTGATGTTTTATTTATGCTGAATCTAGGGGAAATAGAATATTACTTCAAGCCCAGTACATCAACTACTATAAAAGTAGACGGTAAGAACTTTAGAGGAGATATCGGAATTAAAAGATACAGTGGTAGTGATTTAACCATTCTCAATAGAGTTCTCTTAGAAGAATATCTGTATGGCGTAGTACCGAAAGAGATGTCAGGTACCTGGCCCCTGGAAGCGCAAAAAGCACAAGCTGTAGCAGCGAGAAACTATGCAATTGAGAAGTCAGGAAATCATAAGCAGCATGGCTTCGACTTGTGTGCTACAACCCATTGTCAGGTTTATGGAGGCTTTGACAGTGAACATGAGAGAAGCCGTAAAGCAGTGGATGAAACCAAGGGTAAATTCTTAACTTATAATGGAAATTTAGTTACACCGTTTTACCATTCCAATAGCGGTGGACATACTGAAAACAGTGAAAATATTTGGTCTACTCCTATTGCCTATTTGAAGGGTGTGAAAGATCCCTTTTCTGTAGGTGCACCGAATGATACATGGACCTATGCCATGACAAAAGAGCAAATTCAAGATCTTCTCAACAATAAACAGCTTTCGGTTGGGGAATTAAATAGCGTTCGGGTAACGTCCTATTCGGATTTTGGGAGAGTATTAAAGCTTGAATTGAGTGGAAGCGCGGATAATAAAATTCTTGAAAAAGAAAAAGTAAGAGCTGTATTTGGATATAATAATATTAAGAGTACTTTGTTTACCGTAAGCACGGATGCAACTGCTACGGTTATATCAGGTAATGCTTCTAGCCCACAACAGATTAGCCCGGACAGGCTATTCATTGCAACGGCAGACGGAATAAAACAATTTGATAGCAGATTAAATCAAATGGTTGTCTTTAATGGTTTAGATCTGAAGAATATTTCCTTTCATGGAGGGCAGTATGTTTTTACAGGAAAAGGTTGGGGTCATGGTTTGGGTATGAGCCAATGGGGCGCTAAGAAAATGGCAGAAGAAGGCTATACTTATGATCAGATATTAACATACTACTATACAGGGACACAAATTGAGTAAGGAGAACTGATGATGAGAACGAAGGATTTTTATTTTGATTTACCAGAGGAGTTAATTGCTCAAACACCACTTGAAAATCGAGAGCAATCTAGATTGATGGTAGTAGATAAGAAAAGTGGGATCATTGAGCATAAGATATTCAAAGATGTCCTTGATTATTTAAAAGAAGGTGATTGCCTGGTTTTGAATAATACGAAGGTAATTCCGGCTAGGTTATTCGGCACGAAGGATCAATCAGGTGGGAAGGTGGAATTCCTACTTCTAAAGAGACTTGAAGGTGATAAATGGGAAACATTGGTCAAACCTGGTAAAAAAGCACGGATTGGTGATACCATTTTCTTTGGTGATGGACTCTTAAAAGGCGTAATCATCGGTTATGGAGATGAAGGCTCTAGGATTGTGGAGTTTCACTATGAGGGTGTTTTCGAGGGAATTTTGGATCAACTAGGTTCCATGCCGCTACCTCACTATATCAAAGAACGTTTAGAAGACAAGGAAAGATATCAAACAGTATACGCTAAACATGAGGGCTCTGCCGCAGCTCCTACCGCTGGATTACACTTTACACAAGCGTTGCTGCAGCAGCTTCAAGAAAAAGGTGTAAACATCGCTTATATCACATTGCATGTTGGATTGGGAACTTTTAGACCTGTAAAAAGTGAAACAATTCATGATCATAAAATGCATGCTGAGTACTTAGAAGTTACTGAGGAAACCGCCAGCCTCATCAATCAGGTGAAAGAAAATGGCGGTAGAGTAATCGCTGTAGGCACCACGTCCATAAGGACTTTAGAAAGTATAGCAGATGAACATGGAAGAGTTCATCCTGTTGGGACTTGGACAGATATCTTTATATATCCAGGGTATGAATTCAAGATAGTGGATGGTATTATAACTAACTTTCATCTTCCTGAATCCACCCTTATTATGTTGGTAAGCGCTTTTAGTAGCAAAGAAATAACACTGCATGCCTACGAAGAAGCTGTGAGAAATCGGTATAGATTTTTTAGCTTTGGAGATGCCATGCTGTTGATATAAAACAAGGAAGTACATTAGGAGGTTTACATAAATGGCAATTAAATATGAACTTATTAAGGAATGTAAGCAAAGCGGAGCACGTTTAGGGCGGTTACACACCCCCCATGGCATTATCGAGACACCTGCTTTTATGCCTGTGGGAACTCAAGCTACAGTAAAAGCCATGACAACAGATGAACTAAAGGACATTGATGCACAAATCATATTGAGCAACACATACCACTTATATCTAAGACCAGGCCATCAACTCGTAGAAAAGGCTGGTGGATTACATAAATTTATGAATTGGGATCGTCCTATTTTAACAGATAGCGGAGGTTTTCAGGTTTTCAGCCTAGGTCATTTAAGAAAGATCACTGAAGAAGGTGTGGAATTTAGATCCCACTTAGATGGGTCGAAGCATTTTCTTAGCCCTGAAAAGGTTATAGGAATAGAGAATGCCCTTGGTGCGGACATTATCATGGCCTTTGATGAATGCGCCCCCTATCCAGCAGAAAGAGATTATGTGAAAAAGTCACTAGAAAGAACAACCCGCTGGGCAAAGCGGTGTAAAGAATCCCATGGAAAGCCTGATCAACAAGCCTTGTTTGGCATTATTCAAGGGGGTATGTATAAAGACTTGAGAGAACAGAGTGCCCAAGAAATAATTGATTTAGATTTTCCAGGCTATGCCGTTGGTGGACTAAGTGTTGGGGAACCAAAGCCATTAATGTACGAGGTCCTTGATTATACTACACCTTTGATGCCAAAGGATAAGCCAAGATATTTAATGGGAGTTGGGAGTCCCGATTGTCTTATCGAGGGAGCCATCAGAGGCATTGATATGTTTGACTGTGTATTACCTACTAGAATCGCCCGTAATGGTACTGCTATGACTTCTGTAGGGAAGGTCGTCATAAAAAATGCCAAGCACACCGAAGATTTTAGCCCATTAGATCCAAACTGTAGTTGTAATACCTGCAAGAACTATTCTAGAGCTTATTTAAGACATTTGTACAAGGCGGAAGAGATTCTATCGGCACGACTTGTTACCTATCATAACTTGCATTTTCTGCTAGAGTTAATGAAAAATGTCCGTGAAGCCATTCGACAAGATCGTTTACTCGATTATAGAAAAGAGTTTTTTGAAAAATATGGCTATGAAATTTAATTAAGAAAAGGAGTTCTAATTTTTACGTGGAATATATATAACTATTACAGAAAAGGAGGGGTATATATCTATGTACGGTACATATTCACCAATTATTATGACAGCAGTTTTCTTAGGAATATTCTATTTTCTAATCATTAGACCTCAGCAAAAACGTGATAAACAAGTGAAAGAGATGAGAAGTAATTTAAAGGTTGGGGACCAAGTGGTGACCATTGGCGGCGTATACGGTAAGATTACAAAAGTCAAGGAGGATGTACTAACAATCGAAGTTGGTGCAGATAAACTAAAGCTTCAAATTGCAAGATGGGCTGTAGGAAATATCAATAAAAGCGATGGAACAGAGGAATAATTAGGATGCGATAGCATCCTAATTATTTTATATAATAGGAAAGTTCTACTTTCCTATTATATAAAAAACAGGGGTTGTAGGGGATGAAATCCCCTGCCCGAATTCAGGAAGGTGCTCAGACAGCTTTGCTGTCGTCGAAGGAAACCTAGGGTTTCCTAGCGAAAGCGTCGGAGACGCTCTTTTTATGCTAGAGATGAATGTCTGAAAGGATTGAGATAAAGTAATATTTCACCCATACGCGCATAAATATGAAATAAGAATTCTTTTGTGGGGTGATTATTTTGCAATCCAATAAGAAAGTAGATACTGGAAAAAACAATGTTATGGTAGTATACATGAAGGGGATACTTTCTGCATGTGTATTCTCTGTACTTGCATTTATCCTAATGGCACTCATGATTACATACACCAACGTTTCTGAAGGTATTATTCCCATTGTCACTTCAATCGTAATGGTTATTAGTGTTGCCATGAGTGGCATGTATGCAGGATTAAAACTAAGAAGAAAAGGGTGGCTAAATGGTGCAGCAGCAGGATTACTCTATGCAATGCTCATTATGGTCATCGGGTGGATATTTTTAGATCAGTTTACGGTAGGAATGCTGCTTCTACTTAAGTCATCGGTGGGTATAGTTGCAGGCGGTGTTGGAGGAATGATTGGCGTAAATTTGAAATAAACTACTGTTACAGCAAAATAGTTTATGTTATAATTTAGTAGAAATGAACGTAGAGGAGGAAAAATGAATGAAGCATATCAAAACATTAACAAATGCAACGTTAAAAGATAGTGCGGCGAAGGGTGGATGTGGCGAGTGTCAAACTTCTTGTCAGTCAGCTTGTAAAACATCCTGCACAGTTGCAAATCAAGAATGTGAAAATAAATAATACATACTATAAAAGGACAGTAATTCACAGGTTGCTGTCCTTTTAACCTGTATAGAAAGATTTAGATTTCATAAGGGAATACCATTGTATATAAACTTTTCTTCTTGTCATAGAAAAAAAGTTTATATACAATGGTATAGTACTTTAGATTAAGTTAAAGGAGGATCATGAATGATACATAAATTTCTAATGGACGATGTACGAGTTGTTATAGATGTAAACAGTGGCGCAGTCCATGTGGTTGATGAGATTGTATACAACTTACTAGATGAGTATAAATACAAAAATAAAGAAGAAATGATGGAGACGTTTTTAGACCGCTACGACAAAGAGGCGATCTTGGAGGCAATGGATGAAATCCAAGCCCTTGAATCCGAAGGAATGCTTTTTACCGAGGATTCATATGCTAATCATCCAGCCTTTATCAATAGAAATCCAGTAGTAAAGGCATTATGCCTACATGTGGCCCATGATTGTAACATACGCTGTAAGTATTGCTTTGCATCCCAAGGAGATTTTAAGGGAGATCGAGGACTCATGTCTTTAGAGGTTGGTAAAAAGGCGTTGGATTTTCTCATAGAGAATTCAGGAGCTAGAAGAAACCTTGAAGTAGATTTCTTTGGTGGTGAGCCAATGATGAACTTTGAAACAGTAAAGGATATTGTAAGTTATGGCCGCAGAAGGGAAATTGAGACCAATAAACGATTTAGATTTACCCTCACGACCAATGGGGTATTGCTAAATGATGATGATATGGAATACATTAACCAGAACATGGAGAATGTAGTTCTAAGTATAGACGGTAGGAAAGAAGTAAATGATAATATGAGATATACAGTAAATGGTAATGGAACCTATGATGTGATTTTGCCTAAACTTTTAAAGATGGCCGAAATGAGAGACGGAAAAAGTTATTATGTTAGAGGGACTTTCACTAGGGAAAATTTAGACTTTTCTTCCGATGTACTTCACCTCGCTGATTTAGGATTTAAAAATACCTCTATCGAACCAGTCGTTGCTGAGGAGGACAAAGAGTATGCTATTAAAGAAGAGGATCTTGACGTTATCTCCCGCGAATACGAATCACTGGCAAGAGAATATATACATCGTCATAAAACAGGAAATGGATTTAACTTCTTCCACTTTATGATTGATTTATCTCAAGGACCGTGTGTAATCAAAAGGTTATCTGGTTGTGGGGCTGGCTCCGAATACTTAGCGATCACTCCTGAAGGTGATATTTATCCTTGTCATCAATTTGTTGGAAATGATGACTTTCATATTGGAAATGTTTTAAAGAATGAATTTAAAACAGATTTACAGACATCTTTTGGCAATGCCCATGTCTACAATAAAGAAAAGTGCAACAAGTGTTGGGCAAAGTTTTATTGTAGTGGTGGATGCCATGCCAATGCCTATAACTTTCATAAGGATATAAATATCCCCTATGATATTGGCTGTGAGATGGAAAAGAAACGAATCGAATGTTCACTATTCATACAAGCAAAACTACGGGAGGAGGCTGAATAATAATGATTAGAGGATATCAAGGGCATCAACCGGACATCCATGAAAGTTGTTATATATCAGAAAGCGCCGATATAATTGGTCGCGTTAAAATAAAGAAAGATGCAAACATATGGTATGGAACGGTGATCCGGGGAGATGGAAATGAAATTGAAATAGGTGAAAATACAAATATTCAAGATAACTGTACTGTACACATTAATCATAATATGCCAACGAAGATAGGAGACTATGTAACAGTAGGCCACGGCGCTATTGTACATGCATGCACCATAGGAAATTATGTTCTTGTGGGTATGGGAGCGATTGTATTGGATGGGGCAGTAATCGGTGACAATGTAATGATTGGAGCAGGTTCCCTTATTCCACCGGGTAAAAATATTCCAAGCAATTCATTGGTGATGGGATCACCCGCCAAGGTGATAAGAGAACTGACAGAGGAAGAAAAGGTTAACTTGAAAATATCGGCAGAAAATTATGTTATACTAGCTAAATCCCATCATGTAAAAAAGAATTTATATGAGATTGACGCAAGATAGGACAAAGTATATAATTGTTCTTATGAATGCCATAAGGAGGGTGAATAGAGGATGAATGTTAAAAATGTAGTTGCGCTTTTGTTAATTCTGGCTATAATTGCAGCCTCTGCCATAGTTGGTATCTATGGATTTGAGGCTGGAGATCTGAAGATAGGATCTATACAAGATACGATGAAGCTTGGTCTAGATTTAAAAGGTGGTGTGTTTGTCGTATTGGAAGCGGAAACCGATGCAACAGGGGATGAATTAAATAAGATCATGAATCAGACAAAAGAGGTCATTGAAAGAAGGGTAAATGGTTTAGGATTAACAGAACCAAATATCGTTCGGGAAGGTGAAAAAAGAATAAGAATAGAATTACCTGGGGCGAAGAATGCTACTGACGCCATTGCGGTCATTGGACAAACAGCCCAGCTGCAATTTATTAAGCCAAACGGAGAAGTTGTCTTAACGGGTGAGCAAGTGAAAAATGCAGAGGTAGTATTTGAAAGTGAAAAAGGGAATATTCCATCCGTAGCCCTAGAATTTAACAGTGAAGGGGCAAAGGCTTTCCAAGAAGCCACAAGGGAGTTGGCATCGAAAACAAACATCGAAGAAAAAATTATTGCCATTGTCTTGGACAATGTGCCGATTTCGACCCCAGCCGTTCAAAATGAAATTCCAAACGGTAGAGGTGTTATTACAGGAAACTTTACCTTAGAAGAAGCGTCACAACTAGCCGCGTTGATCCGTGGAGGTGCCCTGCCTGTGAATCTGACAGAAGTACAGACATCTGCAATCGGACCAACCTTAGGAATGGATTCCTTAAACAAAAGTGTAACAGCAGGGGCTATTGGTGTATTACTCGTATTCATATTTATGATCGTTTATTACCGATTGCCTGGCATCATTGCTGCCCTTGCGTTGATTCTATATACTTCCATAGTTTTATGGGTGATGGTAGCATTTAATGCTACATTGACGTTACCGGGAATAGCTGGATTAATCTTAACAATCGGTATGGCCGTTGATGCCAATGTTATTATTTTTGAAAGAATCAAAGAAGAAATTAGAAATGGAAAATCTCTGAGAGCTTCTGTAGATTCCGGATTTTCAAGGGCAATAACAACTATTTTGGATTCAAATATTACCACCGTGATTGCAGCTATTGTTTTATTCCAGTTTGGCTCTGGGCCTATTAAAGGATTTGCAGTCACATTGATGATCGGAATTTTTGCCAGTATGTTTACAGCCGTTGTCATTACGAAAATTCTTTTAAAGATATTCACCAGCTTCGATATCTTTAAAAATACGAAGTTATATGGTGCATAGAAGGGGGTTGATTTCATGAAAATTGTAGAAAAATCAAAGATATGGTTCGGCCTTTCTAGTGCCGTAATTATCATCGGTTTGCTTGTGGGATTGATTAATGGTTTTAATATGGGTATCGACTTCACTGGCGGTACCATGATGCAAATCAATATAGGAAAAACCTTAAGTGTAGAAGATGCAAAAGATATCACATCTCAATTCGCCCTTGATGCAGATATTCTCCATGCTGGAGATGCACAACAAGAAATTATCATTAAGACGAAAAAGGATCTAGATAATAAGGAAAGACAAGAAATATTTAATGCTTTTAAAGAAAAGTATAATTTAACGGATGAGGATTTTAGACAAGCAGAACAGTTTGGTCCTGCTATAGGTAGTGAAATCGCTCGAAAGGCCTTAATTTCAATTGTAATTGCTTCTTTGGGGATGTTGGCCTATATTACATTTAGATTTGAGTTTAAGTTTGGTATTGCAGGGATTATCGCACTGATTCATGACGTGTTGGTTGTCGTCGCTATTTATGGATTATTCCAAATACCTATGAATAGCTCTCTGGTGGCTGCCATATTAACAGTAGTTGGTTATTCTATCAATGACACAATTGTTGTGTTTGATAGAATTCGTGAAAACGTAAAATTTATGAAAAAATCTAACTATGCAGAGATAGCAGATCTAAGTATTAATCAAACGATGGCAAGATCTATCAATACATCATTAACTACTTTGATTACTATCGTCACATTGTATGTATTGGGAGTAGAGTCCATCCGTCAGTTTGCATTGCCACTCATTGCGGGTATTGCAACAGGCGCCTATTCTTCAATTTTTATAGCCAGCCCAATCTGGGTTCTGTGGAAAAATTGGGAAAAAGGAAAAGGGAAATACAAACCCGCCTAAAAGAAATTTCAATTTGCTTATAATGTAGTAAAGATAAAGGTAATAATATCCTTAGGATATTATTACCTTTATTGATTTGTAGGTGAATGGGATGGCCTTGAGAAAACTCGGCAATGGATACAAAAATATGAGACGATATAAGGAAATTGGTGAGATCCTGGTTAAATATGGTTTTGATTATATTGTCATTAAACTGTTTCCCAAAGGACCCCTACAAGGCTGGATACAAAAAAGGTCAGATATAGAGGCATCCTTACCCATGGGAAAGAGAATTAGATTGGCTTTAGAAGAGCTGGGTCCAACGTTTATTAAGTTGGGGCAGATTTTGAGTACTAGACCAGATTTGGTATCTGAGGAAATCATGGTGGAATTATCGATGCTCCAAGACTGTGCCCCAGCTTTTCCACTCCAAATAGTGGAAAAAATATTCTTTGAAGAGACCGGAGTCGATATTCAAAATGCTTTTTTAGATTTTCAAAAAACACCTGTGGCTGCAGCATCCATTGGGCAAGTACATCGGGCTCGTCTGAGAAACGGTACAAAAGTAGTTGTAAAGATACAACGTCCAAATATAAAACAGATTATACAAAGAGACATGAGTATCTTACAGCATCTTGCCGCTATATTTGATGAATACTTTAAAGATGAGATGCCGGTACATATGCAAGAAATTGTTAAAGAATATGCTCACTCTATCATAAGAGAGTTGGATTATACCTTAGAGGCAAGAAATACAGAAAAGTTTAGGGAAAACTTCAAACAACAGAGAGAAGTATGTGTTCCACTCATATTTTGGGAGTATACCACAAAAAGAATACTTGTCCTAGAAGAGATCGAAGGAATTAAAGCTGTTGATGTTGCATTGATTAGGAGCAAAGGATGGGACACTGCTAAGATTGGCGATATTATTGCAAGGTCATTCATGAAACAAGTATTCATACATGGACTGTTTCATGGTGATCCCCATCCCGGAAATATATTCGTATTAGGTCATAACAAGGTTGCATTCATTGATATGGGAATAACGAGTTATCTCGATAAGCAAACAATGGAGTTTATTACTAATTTATTTATTGCTGGTGCAAAGAAAAATGTCGATAAAATAATTAATTTGTTAATCGAAATTGAAGCTGTCTCGGAGGAGACAGAACTACGACGATTAAAAGAAGATATTTCCTTCGTATTAAACTACTACTATAATACCCCATTGAAGAACTTGAAAATGAGTGAAGCCGTTTCCGAGCTCATGCGTATTGCCTATGATAACAAAATTAAGCTTCCTTCGCAGTTCACAATGCTGGGAAAAGCGATCATTACCTTAGAAGGATGTGTAAAAAAACTCAATCCTGATTTTTCTCTTTCTGATGTGACATCTCAGTTTATGAAGGAGATAGCCACCTATCGATTAAATCCTAATCGGTTAGCCAGTGAACTAATGGATTACTCCGGGGATATTTTCTTGACATTAAAGGATGTACCACTCCTATTAAAAGGTTTATTAAAAAAGATTGGTAAAAATGAAATGCGATTGACCCTAGAACAACCAGCTGTTCAAAGCTTGAGTAGAGAATTAAATCGCTTTGGGAGTAAATTGGCTGTAAGTATAATGATCTCATCTATCTTTATTGGAAGTGCCATTGTTTTAAATCATGAAGATTTAGGAAGAATATCTTCTTTAGGCAGAATGTCGGTTACAGGATTTGTTATCTCTGGATTGTCAACAATTCTGTTTATTATTTTAATAATCTATAAAAATAATAAAATATAAAGAGGGAAATAGAATAGATTTGAAGAATATGATTTCATAACAAATGAGATTTGATGGACAAAACAATATCGCTCATGTGCTCATGCTATTGAACAGGAGTGAAATATGTCATATAATAAAGAGTAAAGCTTTTCTAAAGAATACAATAGATGAGCTGGAGATTTTAATCATAAGCATTCGACAGTAAATATCTATTAAATATTTCAGAAATTTGAGGAGGAGTTACAATGGATTTAAAAGAAAAGATTAGGGTCATACCGGATTTCCCCGAAAAAGGAATCCGATTCAAAGATATAACAACCTTGCTGAAAGACGGAGATGCGTTTAAATACATGGTTGATCAATTTCAGCAAGAGTTAAAGGATAAAGACTTTGATCTGGTCGTTGGTCCTGAGTCTAGAGGGTTTATCGTAGGTACGCCTCTGGCTTATGCCATGAATAAGGGATTCATTCCAGTTAGGAAACCAGGGAAGTTGCCATCTGAAACAATTCGTTCTGAGTATAAGTTGGAATATGGAAGTGATGTCCTTGAGATACATAAGGATGCAATAAAACCTGGTCAGAAGGTCGTGATTGCAGATGATTTGTTGGCAACAGGTGGTACAATCCTGTCAACAATCAAACTGATAGAGGATTTGGGTGGAGAAGTAGTAGGTATAGTATTCTTAATTGAGTTGACTTACTTAAATGGAAGAGATCTCTTAAAAAGTTACGACATTAAATCATTGATTACATATTAGAATAGTGGTTGGGTTACCAACCACTATTCTATATGTTTTGACATATTTATGTATTGTACACTATTTTTTTTAAACTATTTGTTATATAATATATTTAATATTTTTAGAAAAAGGGACAACTAATCAGTAGATATAGGGTGATATAATGTTAGAAAATCTATTGGCACAAATGCAACAGTACAATCCCAATAGTGATTTGAGCCTAATTATAAAAGCATATAACTTCTCTGAAAATGCCCATGAAGGGCAGATTAGAAAATCAGGTGAGAAATATTTCGTACATCCTGTTCAGGTAGCTAGAATTTTAGCAGAATTAGAGATGGACGACTCAACCATCGTTGCAGGACTTCTGCACGATGTGATTGAGGATACGAAGTATGGCTTTGAACAGGTCAAAAAAGAATTTGGTGAAGAGATAGCACTGCTCGTCGAAGGTGTTACTAAGCTAGAATCCTTAACCTATGAAACAAAAGAGGAAAGGCATGCGGAAAGCATAAGAAAGATGTTTTTAGCTATGGCTAAAGATATCAGGGTTATTATTATCAAACTGGCTGATCGTCTGCATAATATGCGGACGTTAAAATTCATGAACGAAAACAAGAAGAAAGAAAAGGCCCTAGAAACCCTAGAAATTTATGCCCCTATTGCCCATCGTCTGGGAATTTCCAAGATTAAATGGGAACTAGAAGACCTGGCGCTGCTACACATGGACCCCGAAGGCTATTATGAACTAGTCGAGAAGGTAGCAAAAAAGAGACGTGAGCGGGAAGATTATATTAATCAGGTGATTAAACAGCTAAATGAATCACTAAAGAGTGTGCAAATACAGTTTGAGATTAGTGGAAGACCTAAACATTTCTATAGCATTTATCGCAAGATGGTGTATCAGCATAAGTCCTTTGATGAAATTTTTGATTTAATTGCAGTCAGGATCGTTGTAGACAATGTGAAAGATTGCTATGGCGCTTTAGGAATTGTCCATACCATGTGGAAGCCAATTCCTGGTAGGTTTAAGGACTATATAGCTATGCCCAAACCCAATATGTATCAATCCCTTCATACTACGGTTATCGGACCCCAAGGAGAACCCTTCGAAATACAGATTAGAACTTGGGAAATGCATAGAATTGCCGAGTACGGTATCGCAGCCCATTGGAAATACAAAGAGGGAAAAGCTGATGAGGCGGATGAAGCTGACTTTGATGATAAACTGAGATGGCTGCGCCAAATGTTGGAGTGGCAAAGAGATATGAAAGATCCAAAGGAATTCATGGAATCTTTAAAGGTCGATTTATTCACCAATGAGGTTTTTGTATTTACCCCTAAGGGCGACGTCATTGATTTACCTGCTGGATCAACGCCAGTGGATTTTGCATACAAAATTCACTCGGCAGTAGGAAACAGTTGTATCGGAGCAAAAGTGGATGGAAGAATTGTTCCCTTGGATTACAAGCTTAAAAATGGGAATATTATAGAGGTATTGACATCGGGGCACAGTAATGGACCTAGTCGTGACTGGTTAAAGTTTGTAAAGAGTAACCAAGCTAAAAATAGAATACGTCAGTGGTTTAAGAAGGAAAGAAAAGAAGAGAATATTGAGAAAGGCCGTGAAATGCTGGAAAAAGAAGCAAGAAGACATGGATATGAAGTTCATGGACTCTTAAAGCAGCAATGGCTGAATGTATTGGTAAAAAAATTGAGTCTTAATAATATCGAAGATCTTTATGCGGCGGTAGGCTATGGCGGTATCATGACAAGCCAAATTATTCCAAAGCTTAAAGAGATGCATAAGCAGAGCCAGAAAGAAGAAAAACCTCTAGAGGAATTACCCATCGTCCATAGTAAACAGTATAAGCCTAAAAATACAAATAAAGATACCCAAGGTGTTACAGTAAAAGGAATAGATAACATACTTGTAAGATTTTCAAAGTGTTGCAATCCCGTTCCAGGGGATGATATTGTAGGCTTTATTACACGGGGTAGAGGCGTATCTGTGCATCGGAAAGATTGTCTAAATGTAATCAATGAAACAGACCATATCGATCGGTTTATCGAAGTGGAGTGGGATGAACAACGTCAGACCTCTTATCAATCTGAGATTCAGATCATTGCTGCTGATAGAAAGGGGCTCTTGTCGGAGATTACCAATGTCTTATCTGAGACAAAGCTCATCGTTACTGCTGTAAATGCTCGAACCAATCGCGAGAAGATCGCTATTATTAATTTGACTGTAGAGATTACCAATGTGAAACAATTAGACAAGCTCATTAATAAAATACGTACGATGCAAGGCGTGATGGACGTCTTCCGCGTAACATCATAAGATTAGTAATGTTTTGGAGGCGATGATTTATGAGAGCCGTTGTTCAACGAGTAAGTGAAGGAAGTGTGTCTGTTGACAACACAATTTCAGGAAAAATCGGAAAAGGATTTTTGATTTTTCTTGGGGTAGAAGAACAAGATGATGAAAAAGACCTTGAATACATGGTAGATAAGATTACAAATTTAAGAATTTTTGAAGATGAAAATGAGAAAATGAATTTATCATTAAAAGATATTGGGGGCGAACTACTGGTAGTCTCTCAGTTTACGTTGCTTGGAGATTGCCGAAAGGGCAGAAGGCCAAGCTTTTCCACTGCTGCAAGACCTGAAAAGGCAAATGAGTTATATATGATGTTTGTCCAACGGTGCAGAGAACAGGGATTAAAAGTAGAAACAGGAGTTTTTCAAGCCCATATGGAAGTTCGTTTATGTAATGATGGACCAGTTACCATGTTGATAGACAGTAAAAAAACATTCTAGGAGGAATATAGTTGATTATTGAAAGGATACCTGCAGGGGTCTATGCTGTAAATTGTTATGTACTCATCTGTGAAAAGACAAAGAAGGCTGCCATTATAGATCCTGGTGGTGACGCAGATGATATTCTTATTTATATGGAAAAAAATAGTTTAGTACCAACAATGATTCTTTTAACCCATGGACATGGTGATCATATAGGTGCTATTCAAGAAATCAAGGGGAGGACGAACATTCCCATATGTATTCATAAGGATGACGCAGAAATGCTAAAGGATTCTCGCAAAAATTTGACAAGTCTGATGGGCATGCCAGCAGTGAATGTTGAGGCGGATCGGCTTTTATCCGATGGCGATGTTGTCGAAATTGGAGATTTAAAATTGAATATTATTCATACTCCAGGTCATACCCGGGGAAGTATTTGTATTCGCGTAAATGAAGTGATTTTCTCAGGCGATACACTATTTGCCCAATCAATTGGGCGCACCGATTTAGAAGGAGGTTCCTTTGAATTGATTATTGATTCCATTAAGAGAAAGCTTATGGTTTTTAATGATGAAATAAAGGTATTACCAGGCCACGGAGCCGCCACAACGATTGGAATTGAAAGGACAATGAACCCTTTTGTGAATCAATAGACCCATGCATATCCCCAAGAAAATATGGCTAGAATATTATTAGATGATTTCTTTGGGGAGGTTTTTACATGGCAAAGCGAATCGGTGAGTATATCAGTAATAAAAACTTGAACAGATTCGAGGATATCGATTTTCATGATTTTGTTGATATGGTTGACTCCGGATTGCAAGATGAAGAAATTGCAAAGGAACTGGGAGTACAAAGAAATTATATTGAGAAATTAAAATATGAAATGAAAAGGGATTATTAAATTAGGTGATTTATGATGAAGATTTATCTAGATGGTCATGATTTTACTTTTGAAATTACAGAACTGTTAAAATTATTTGTAGATGCCAGTGAAATAGAATTTGTTACCGAAAAAACTTTGGTAAATAGCCAAAGTTTTTTATTAGTGAGCAAATTATCAGTGAACGAGAGCATTGTTTTGATAGAAAGCACCTTATTTTTTGGAAACGAACAATTAGCCACCGATGAAGCTTCCTGTGAAACCAAAAGTCTTCATACACTCAGTGACCGGAAAAAACAAAAGAGAATGATTAAAAAATCTATATTTAATGTATTATGTGCCCATTTTAAAGATCATCCACCTTGGGGAATCCTCACAGGAATTCGTCCCAGTAAAATTGTTCATGAAATGCTAGATCAAGGTATTTCCATGGACGAGATCAAACAATACCTGGAAAACGAATATGGTGTGAGTGAAGAAAAAATAGGTTTGGTGACAGAAATCTCTTTGGTCGAGAGACCTGTGATTGAAAATAACAGCAATCATGAGGTCAGCATTTACATTGGCATCCCTTTTTGTCCTACCCGATGTGTATACTGCTCTTTTCCATCTAATATCATCGACAAAAAGAACAAAGAAATATTTGATCGCTATTTAGAAGCCCTCCATTATGAAATTCAAAAGATTGGTGAGCTCTTAGATGAACTGAATAAAAAGGTCATTTCCTTATACATTGGAGGAGGGACACCTACCACCCTTACCGCTTTTGAATTAGATCAATTGTTTCACCAAATCAAGGCCCACATAAAATCAAATGATTTAAAGGAAATAACGGTGGAGGCAGGTAGACCAGACACCATTGATCAAGAAAAATTATTGGTTTTAAAAAAACATAGGGTGGATAGAATCAGCATTAATCCTCAAACTATGAATGACGCGACCTTGAAGCATATTGGGAGATCCCATACTTCGGAGGATATCATTCGGACCTATCAAATGGCGAAAGAAATTGGGTTTAGGACGATTAACATGGACCTTATTGTCGGCCTGCCCGATGAAACACCATCCATGATAGAATATTCCATGAACAAAATAGTGGAACTCAATCCTGAAAATATTACTGTACATACCCTAGCAGTCAAAAGAGCATCAAAACTAAAAGAGAATATTCAGGAATATAGAATGACCCAAGAGATACAGGCAAAAGAAATGCTTGAAATTACCCAAAACTATGCACGTCAAATGGGGCTACATCCTTATTATATGTATCGCCAGAAATATATGGTTGGAAATCTAGAGAATATCGGCTACTGCAGACCAGGCCATGAGTGCATTTATAACATTCAAATCATGGAGGAAAGGCAAACCATTATCGCCTTAGGAGCCGGTGCAATATCGAAGGTATACTATCCATCAGAAAATAGGCTTGAACGAGTGCCTAACGTGACAAACGTAGAACATTACGTCCGTCGCATTGATGAAATGATTGAGAAAAAAAGAATAGAACTGCAGAAAACTGTAAATAATCTTGACAGATAGAATATGCTAAATTATAATGGTATAAATTGCATATTGAGAGTGTGATGAAGAGGAAGAGTACATATGTATCTGTTTCTAGCGAGTTGAGAAATGGTGGGAGCTCAATAATGAGGATAATATGGAAGACACCTGTGAGCATGTGATCTGAAGAAAATTTAGGATCACCCGTAATTCGGCGTTAACGATTTAAAGTGGTTGATTACAATAAGGGTGGCACCGCGGGATCTAAACTTCTCGTCCCTATGAAAATAGAGGATTGAGGAGTTTTTCTATTTTAAATTACCTAGGCGAAGTGTTATGATGCCGATTAGGGCAATATAGGGAGCATCTCTATGGTGAGACCGGCAAGAAATTAGGCAATAGTATCCATAAATAAAGTACAATATTATTGAAGGAGGAATAAACATGGCTGAAACTTTAGGAAATATGAAAAGGACCCATATGTGTGGAACCCTTGGCACAGATCATATTAATCAAGAAGTTACACTGATGGGTTGGGTACAAAAGAGAAGAGATTTAGGTGCATTGATATTTACCGATTTAAGAGATCGTACAGGAATTGTGCAGATTATTTTTGATAATGACATTTCGATAGATGCTTTCTCTAAGGCTGAGAAAATCAGAGGTGAGTATGTCATCGCTTTAAGAGGTGTTGTTAAGAAAAGGCACGCAGTCAATCCCAATATTCCTACAGGTGAAATCGAAATTTTTGCTAGTGAACTCAAAATTCTATCAGAAGCGCAAACACCGCCTATCTATATTGAAGATGAGGACGAGGTTTCTGAAAACTTAAGATTAAAATATAGGTATTTAGATTTAAGGAAGCCAAAGATGCAGAGAAATCTTATGTTTAGACATAAGGTAGCAAAGGTGGCTAGAGATTTCCTTAGTGACGATGGCTTCGTAGAAGTAGAGACGCCAATGCTTACAAAACAAACGCCTGAGGGTGCTCGGGATTATTTAGTGCCTAGTAGGGTGAATCCTGGAAAGTTCTATGCATTACCCCAGTCTCCTCAGCTTTTTAAGCAATTATTGATGGTTTCAGGAATGGATAAGTATTTCCAAATCGTGAAATGCTTTAGAGATGAAGATTTAAGAGCAGATCGACAACCTGAGTTTACCCAAATTGATATTGAAATGTCCTTTGTAAACGTTGATGATGTTCTTTCTGCCAATGAAAGACTTCTTCAAAGAGTATTTCAAGAAACGATGAATATCAATATAGAATTGCCATTGCAAAGAATGCCCTATAAAGAAGCGATGGAGAGATATGGTTCTGATAAGCCAGACATTCGATTCGGATTTGAACTTAAAGAGATCAACGATATCGCCGAGAACTGTGGATTCAAAGTGTTTACCGATACCGTTAAAAACGGCGGTGATGTAAGAGGTATTAATATCAAAGGAAACGGTGATAAGTTCAGCAGAAAAGATATCACAAAACTAGAAGATTACGCAAAAACCTATGGGGCAAAGGGACTTGCATGGATAAAAATCACAGATGAGGGAATAAACTCGCCAATATCAAAATTCCTTAGCGAGGATGAAATGAACAAAATCATCGAGCGTTTGGAAGCGAAGACAGGAGATTTACTATTGTTTGTTGCCGACAAGCCAAGTGTTGTTTTTGACTCTTTAGGGCATCTTAGGGTGGAAGCTGCAAAGAAATTAGACATGTTAAATAAAAATGAATACAAGCTTTTATGGGTAACTGAGTTTCCTCTTTTCGAGTATGACGAGGAAGAAAATAGATATGTAGCGAAACATCATCCATTCACATCGCCAATGGATGAAGATTTAGATCTATTGGATACTGCACCAGATCAGGTAAGAGCAAAAGCCTATGATATTGTTCTAAATGGGACTGAGATTGGTGGGGGAAGTATTCGGATCCATAGCAGCGAATTACAACAACGTATGTTTAAAGCCCTTGGCTTCACGACGGAACAGGCTTGGGCTAGATTTGGATTCCTATTGGAAGCATTTAAATATGGAACACCTCCCCATGGTGGTATTGCCTATGGCTTAGACCGACTTGTGATGTTGCTGACAGGAAGTGATAGCATTCGAGAAGTGATTGCATTTCCAAAGACTCAGAATGCTTCATCCCCGATGACAGAAGAACCTTCTGTCATCGATGAAAAACTTTTAAACGAACTACATGTGAAAGTAACATTAGAACACTAGTAAACAGGCGCACAGGGTGCGCCTGTTTTGTGTTTGACAAAAATAATCAGAAAGAGTATAATAATGATAATCATTATCAAATTGATACGAAAGAAACGAGGGATATATATATGACTGCATTAATCGTAGGTGGAGACCGATTGGGGAATATTCCCGATGTATTAAAGGAACAAGGAATTGAAGACTACATACATTGGTCAGGACGAAAAAAAGGAATGCGTAAAATGTCAGTACCATGTAATGTAGATATGGTCATCGTTTTATATGATTTTATTGAACATAGATTAACAGAAATTATTAAAGAACAAACAAAAACCATGAATATTCCCTGTGTTTTTTCGAAAAGAGCAAGTTCTGATTTGGTAAGAAAGCTAGAAAACTGTATGCACTGTGGAAGATGTAATGCCTAGATTCGAATGATTGTAATAATATTTTGATCAATCACAATCCATAAGATTAAAGAATGACCTTCAGTGGTATAAAAAGAATAGATGGCGTGTTATTTTTTGATAATCGCGTGATAAATCTGGTGGGAGGGAAGAATCTTAAATCTCAGAGTAGAAGATGCAACAAACTTAGTGCTTTGACTAAGGGCGTATTTACGCTATAATTTAAATATAGATCGATCAAAGATTGAGTTCAGACATGACTATATTTAGAACATGGGGTGATTTGGGTGATTCAAACAGGAACAGTAATTGAAACAATAAATGGAAACAAGGCGAAGATCCATATGAAAAAACATTCTGCCTGTGGAGATTGTGGTGCATGTCAGCATGGCAGGGAAAACATGGAGATAAATATTGTGGCTATTAACGACATAGGGGCGAAACCTGGAGATTTCGTAGAAGTGAATATGGAAACCCAGAACGTTATGGGGGCCGCATTCATTATATATGTTATTCCATTGCTAGCCCTAATCCTTGGAGTTGGGTTAGGAAGCTACGCGCTAAGTCGCATGGGTGTACAAGGGAATATAGAGGTATATGCTGCAGGGATAGGATTTTTATTAACGATAATAACATACTTGACGATAAAACGTTTCGAAGGTACATTTAATAAAGATAAGAAATATGTTCCAGTTGTTACAAAGGTATTAGATTAAATATGCTTCAGCAGAAAGGGGTTTTTTCGTATGGGTAGTGAGCATGTGATTATGCTAAACAGTGAAAATTTCGAGATAGAGGTTTTAAATGCAACCGTGCCAGTTGTCGTTGATTTTTATGCAGATTGGTGTGGACCGTGTCAAACTGTGGGTCCTATTATGGATGAATTAGCAGATGAGTATCACGGAAAGGTTAAAGTTTGCAAAGTAAATGTAGATGGACAAAGGGACTTGGCAAGGAAGTTTAAAGTGATGAGCATTCCTACTATTTTGGTTTATCAAAATGGAGAACAAAAAAACCGAGTGAATGGTGCTTACTCAAAGAACGATTTTAAGAAGATGATTGATGAAATACTATAGAGACGATGACGTCTCTATATTTTTTTAAGAAAAACAAGTCGTGTAAACGAAGAAACCAAAAGGATGGCAACCGCTATACTACCAGCAATAAAAATTGTTTCGCTCCCAACTTGAGCGGCTTTGCTAAAATTCTTTTGAATAAGGGCAAGCATGGTGTTATACATACCGGAGCCGGGTACCAAAGGAAGAATTCCTGGT
>CALECF010000156.1 GCA_937948705.1 uncultured Anaerosolibacter sp.
GTCTTGAAGCCTACCAGAGAACATGGTTGCAAATGCAAACATAAAGACAGCAATTGAAAAAGTAAGTACTACCTCACTCTTAGCCCAACCAAACTTATCCATAAGCGGTTGGTTAAACAAACTCCATGAATAAATTGCACCGATACAAACTTGCAAAAGTACGGCACCAAAAACAACAGACCAGCGATTTACAATTTTTCTTTTCATAAAAATTCCCCCTTAAGTAACGTAAACTTTTGTTCGTGAAAAGTAATTCACTTATAATTATTTATCAAACTCATTAAGAAAGAATCTCCTTAAAGAAAGTTTGTTAAAAAATTAATTAATTTGTGCAAAAAAAATTCTACAGACTATAATGATAAACCCATAGAATATATGAAATTTTTATGCAGAAATTTGCATAAAAATTTACAGATATAACCAATCACTATTCAATTATAGTACCAGTTTGTTATATAGACAATAAAAACTTAAACCTATTTCAAAAATTTAAAATATTTTGCGGAATAATAAAAATCATGTAATTATAATTCGCATTACAGAGTAATAAGCGCTGTTAATAGGGTCTATATCTTTTAATATATTTACCCTATAATGGAAAATAGGAAAGTAAACATCCTAGGAGGAGATTTTATGAAGGAAATATTTAGGCAAATACCATTATACAGGTTTCTAATGTGTTGTAATGAAACCAACCTTGAAAAGCTAGTTCTGGATTGCGGGGCAGGAGGTGATTGTCCACCTTTAAGCCTATTTGATGAATATGGATACAAAACTTTTGGAATTGAATACGATATCAAGCAAATAGAGAAAGCAAATCATTATGCAAAAGAAAAAGGGCAGTACTTAAATATCAAACAAGGGGATATGCGAAAACTAGAGTTGGAAAGTGAGTCGATAAGCTATGTATATTCTTATAACTCCGTATTTCATATGAAAAAGGCAGAAGTATTACATTCGATTAATGAAATGAAGCGAGTGTTAAAACCGAATGGACTACTATTTGTAAATTTCCTTACCATAAAAGATTTTCGATGTGGAGAAGGCAAGGTTGTTGGTCAAAATGAATATGAGCAGATGGATGACGATATGCCTGTAATCCATTCATACTTTGAGGAACATGAAACGGATCATTTTTTTGAGGATATGGATATTTTGTACAAGGAAGATCGTGTTTTAGAAAGAATATATGAAGGAGAAAGAATTCGTCAAGGGTTTATTGATTATATTGCTAGAAAAATTGAAAAATGAAAAGTATAAAAGACTTTTGCATTTGTTACGAGAACATGATAATACTATTTTAATTTTAAGTTTTACTGTTGGGGTGATATGGATTGAGTGAAAAAGCAAAATTACAAAGAGAACTAGAAGCTATTTTGCACACAAAATCTTCACAAAGGCTCTATGAATTTATGGAAAGCAACATGATTTCCTTTTTTTCCACATCAAACATCTCAACATACTATAGATTGCTTAAGCCTGTTGATTTTTCAAATTCAACAAGTATGATGTCGAAGCTGATGATCGCATGGATGGCTTTCCTGAGTGGAGATCACCCAAGCTTATTTTCTATGATGGGAAATATAAACGAAATTGATCTAGGTGGCCCAGAAGAGAGTTCTATGTTTTATTCTTTGAAAGCTATGATCGGATATATGATGGACACCGAAGAAGGTTTGCGTTATGCTAAACGATCTCTAGATATACTCTCCAATGAAAAAGAGAGTTTTTATTTAGCAAATGCCAAACTTACCTATGGACAGATGCTCGCCAGCACTCAGCAATATCGGTTGGCATCAGAGATGTTTGCATCCTCGTATCGAATATTTCATTCTCAGGACCTTCATTTTTTAGCTGTGGTGGCTATGGTCAATGAGGCGTTAAACCGCTACAAGATGGGGGATTTCCATGAAGTGATTAAGCAATGTAATGAGGTTCTTTTAAGGGCAGGCACTTTTCACGGAAAGACAGAGGGCTACTGGAATGCTGTACATCTTCCTTTGGGCATGTGTTACCATGAAATGAATAAACCCTATTTGGCCATTGAACATTTGACATTGGCTAAGGCCAGTATAGATGAAATGGGATTATTTCACATGCACGGTCTGATCGAGCTTTATCTCTTTAAATCTTATTACATGATTCACGATGTATCCGCTATGGTACAGCTAAAGGACGAAGTGATTGCTAAATTTCAAAATATGCACTATGAACAAATTGATCTAATGGTTTCTATGTTCAAAATCTTTTTAGTAGATGAAATCGGACTCCATAAGATTCAAGCAGATATAGAAAATCTAGAGTTTGAATATGCTAAAAATGGTGTAAACAGCCACGCTACTACAATTGATTCCCTAGTTTTTCTTAAATTAAAGGGACTCAGTGATCTCATAAGTATTGAAGTCCTTGAAACAAGGCTTAGAAATCTAAAATATATCGGAATGATACCTCAGATCCAACAGACAATGCTTCAATTGTCGGAATTGAATTATTTAGAGAACAATCACAAACAAGCTATCTATCATTTGAGAGATGCTGTGCAGGTTTATAAGGAATTTGGCATCTATGCCTCCTTTTGTGCCCTATCTCCGAGTACATTAGAAAAAATAATTGGAATAGATAAAGGGTTATATAGTCTACTAAACAAGAGCATAAAAGGAGAAAAAATTGTTGCCGTGACAACACTGCTTACAACCCGAGAAAAGGAGATCATGCGCTTAGTTGCCATGGGAAAGACGAATGAAGAAATGAGTAAGACCTTATTCATTAGCGTGGGTACAATCAAGTGGCACATCAATCATATTTTTGGAAAGCTTGAGGTAAAAAATAGAGTGCAGGCCATTGAAAAGGCCAGAACCTTTAAAGAAATATAATAGAAATCCGACCGAAAGACCTAACCAAATCCCTAACCTTGGTTAGGTCTTTCTTATGGTTATATACTGTAGAATGGGATCATGTTGAAAGAGGAGGTAATGAATAATGGAAACTTTACAAGGACATTTTCACCAATGGGGCGCTGTGTTATTTTTTATAATCATTTATGCGGTAGCGCTTCTATTTGTTCCTTTTTACAAGAAGATGGATAGAAAGCCAGCCACTGCCTATATGGCTTTTGTATTGGCATTTGCTATTGAAATGCACGGTATTCCTATGAGTATGTATTTGATATCATGGGTCATCGGAAAGAATCTTCCTGAAGGATTTTTATGGGGACATACGCTGTTTGATCAAATCGGATACATGGGAATGTATATTAACATGGCGTGTATCATCATAGCCTTAGCGATTATCGGAAATGGCTGGTATAATATATATCATAAATACTGGTCATTAGAAAAGGGAAAAGGAAGAGTTGTGAAAACTGGTGTATATAAGTATATTCGCCATCCACAATATACAGGATTTATGTTATTGACCATAGGCATGATTGCTGAGTGGGCAACCCTGCCTATGCTAATCATGTGGCCATTTATCGCATGGATGTATTATCGTCTTGCAAGAAAGGAAGAGCGAGATATGATTGCTGGATTTGGTGAGGAATATATTATGTATAAGAAACGCACGAAAATGTTTATTCCTTTTATTATATAGGCGAGAGTAGGTGAGAAAAGTGTTGATAAATATGAAATATAGCTTTGAACCTACAAAAATGGAGGTGGCCCTAACAGAGATTTTTGGAAACACTCGATGACCAAAAACTGTCTTTTCAATGATTTTGCAGTATCATAGCTGGGGGAGAATATGATAAGATTATCCTACAATATTCTTTGAATGATTTTACAGTACAGCACCGTATTCAAATCTTAGACCAGTTAATCAAAACCTTGAAGAAGGATGGAATATTATTTATTCGAGAACCCCTCGGGGGAAAGCATGGTTAGTATTGTAGTTTTTGATAGAGTCAAAGGTGACTAAACTGTTAAAATAAAGAGGTAGGAGAGGGTACATTGATTTTTCAAACAGAAAATCTTATTATGAGTGAAGGAAATGAGGTAGACCTTATTGGTCTTCAAGAGATCTATAATTCAAATTCAGACTTTCTTTTGGCCCATATAGATCAAGCAGATGTA
>CALECF010000157.1 GCA_937948705.1 uncultured Anaerosolibacter sp.
TTCTGTAATGCGGGAGCTTGCGCTAATTAAAGTAAACGCAGGCCCATCTGATAGGAATGAGATTATACAAATCATTAATATCTTTCGTGCAAAGGTAGTGGATATGAGTAAAACCTCCATCACCATCGAAATTACGGGAGATAGTGAAAAGATCTCTGCCATAGAAGAGCTGCTGCGCCCTTTTGGAATCAAAGAAATGGTTCGAACGGGAGCCATCGGCATGGATAGAGGCGGTAAAACGGGCAAACAGCATAATGGTAGTCCGGAAGATGCGAGTAAATTGGAGGGATAATGATGTCAAAAAAACTTTATATATTCGATACTACCTTGCGGGATGGGGAACAATCCCCCGGGGTCAGCCTCAATATTCAAGAAAAGCTTCAGATCGCATCACAACTGGCAAAACTAAATGTGGATGTGATCGAAGCAGGCTTTCCTATCGCTTCTAAAGGCGATTTTGAAGCGGTAAAGGCCATTGCACAAAAAATAGAAGGACCAGTAATTGCTGGTCTGGCCAGAGCAGAGAAAAAGGATATTGATCGGGCTTGGGAGGCCTTGCAGTACGCTAAAAAACCTCGAATTCATACCTTTATTGCCACCTCCGAGATCCATATGCAGCACAAACTGCGGATGTCTAGAGAGGAAGTTTTAAAGAGAGCCATAGAAATGGTAAAGTATGCACGGAGTTTATGTGAAGACATTGAATTTTCAGCAGAGGATGCATTTCGAAGCGATCCTGCCTTCCTATATCAGGTTTTTGAAGGGGTAATTGCTGCAGGCGCCAGAGTGATCAATATACCAGACACTGTAGGCTATGCTACACCTATAGAATTTGGAAGATTGATTAAAGATATCCGAGAAAATGTAAGCAATATTGATCAAGCTATTGTGAGTGTACACTGTCACAATGACCTAGGGCTGGCCGTGGCAAATACCTTGGCAGCCTTGGAAAATGGAGCGCAGCAGTTGGAGTGTACCATCAACGGCTTGGGAGAACGGGCAGGAAATGCAGCACTAGAGGAGATTGTAATGGCACTGCATACGAGAAAAGACTGGTTTAATGGAGATACAGACATCGAGACCGAGCAGATTCATCGAACCAGTACCTTGGTGAGTAAGCTGACCGGTGTCTCTGTACAGCCCAACAAGGCCATCGTGGGAAACAACGCCTTTGCTCATGAATCAGGTATTCATCAGCATGGGGTAATGAATGAAAGAACGACCTATGAAATCATGACCCCTGAATCAGTGGGATTGAAAGAGAATCAAATGGTACTAGGGAAGCACTCAGGGCGTCATGCCTTAGAAGAACGGCTGAAGGAACTTGGTTTTTCTTTGAGCAAAGAGGATGTTGAAGAATGTTTTATAAAGTTTAAGGATCTAGCAGATAAGAAAAAGATAGTTTCTGATCAAGATTTGGAAGCACTGGTGTCGGAAAAAATCACAGACATTCCGGAGACCTATGTGATGGAATACTTCCATATTTCCAGTGGAAATAAGACTGTAGCCACTTCCACTGTAAAACTAGAAAAACAAGGTGTGTTGATTGAAGAAGCGTCCACAGGCGATGGTCCCGTAGATGCGACTTTTAAAGCGATAGAAAAGGCAGTAGGGGTGGAAATCATATTAACAGATTACTTCTTAAAGGCGGTCACCAGTGGAAAGGATGCATTAGGGGAAGTGACGGTGAAAATACAAAAAAATGGCACCCTATATCTGGGAAGAGGTATCAGCACGGATATCATTGAAGCCAGCGCCAAAGCCTATATTAATGCTATTAATAAGATGATCTATGCAGAGCAGGAGGATAAGGGGGAATAGATATGGGTATGACAATGACACAGAAAATATTAGCTGCACATACAGGGTTACAGGAAGTAAAACCAGGACAATTGATTCAAGCAGATTTAGATATGGTGTTGGGGAATGATATTACGGGACCCGTAGCGATTGAGGAGTTTAACAGGATTGGATGTAAAAACGTATTTCATAAGGAAAAGATTGCCCTGGTTCCGGACCATTTTACACCCAACAAGGATATAAAATCAGCAGAGCAATGTAAAAGGCTTCGTGAGTTTGCTAAGACGCATGAGATTAAACATTATTTTGAAATCGGTCAGATGGGCATCGAACACGCTCTGCTTCCAGAAAAGGGCCTGGTAGTGCCTGGAGATCTAGTAATTGGTGCAGACTCCCATACCTGTACCTATGGTGCATTGGGTGCATTTTCCACAGGGATTGGCAGCACAGATATGGCTGCAGGTATGGCCACAGGAAAGGCATGGTTTAAAATACCAGAAGCCATTAAGTTTGAACTGACGGGAACCTTGGGAGAATGGGTAAGCGGAAAGGATGTAATTCTTCATATCATTGGAAAAATCGGCGTGGAAGGAGCCCTATACAAGTCGATGGAGTTTACGGGAGAAGGGTTGAAGGCATTATCCATAGATGATCGCTTTTCAATGGCAAATATGGCCATTGAAGCGGGGGCAAAAAATGGAAT
>CALECF010000158.1 GCA_937948705.1 uncultured Anaerosolibacter sp.
GTAGGCAGCGGTGGTAGGGAGCATGCACTGGTATGGAAGCTTCTACAGAGTCCAAAGGTGGATAAAGTTTATTGTGCCCCTGGAAATGCTGGGATCGGAGAATTGGCTGAACTTGTAGATATCCAAGGAGATGATGTCCAAGGATTATGTAGATTTGCCAAGGAAAGTGGAATCGATCTGACAGTGGTAGGGCCCGAGGTGCCTCTGGTGATGGGGATTGTGGATGGATTTGAGGGGGAAGGGCTAAGGGTTTTCGGCCCCAATCAAGCATGTGCACAGCTGGAGGGCAGCAAGGCCTTTGCCAAGGAATTCATGATACGGCATCAAATCCCTACGGCTAGATATATAGAATGCACAGATATGGAGTCTGCGACAAAAGCGATAGGCATCTATGGGTACCCTATGGTCATCAAGGCGGATGGTCTGGCAGCAGGCAAAGGTGTGGTGATTGCTGAAGGGAAGGAAGATGCCCTTAGGGCATTGGAAGAGATCATGGAAGCAAAAATATTTGGGGAAGCGGGCAGTAAAATAGTCATTGAGGAATTTTTGACCGGAATAGAAGCTTCTGTGCTATGCTTTGTGGATGGAACCACCATTAAGCCCATGGTCAGTGCCCAGGATTATAAGAAAATCTTCGAGGAGGATAAGGGGCCGAATACAGGTGGAATGGGTACCTATTCTCCGAGTCATGTCTATGATTATAGACTGGAAAGTTATGTTCAGGAGCAGATTTTGCTGCCCATTATGAAGGGGTTTCAAAGAGATGCATTAACTTACAGAGGCATTTTATTTATTGGATTGATGCTGACGGAGGATGGGCCAAGGGTGTTAGAATTCAATACTAGATTTGGTGATCCAGAAACCCAGGTGATACTGGCAAGATTGGAAACGGACTTGATTGAGATTATGGAGGCCATTCTAGAGGAACGATTGGCGGATCAGGAGATTCGATGGCGACACGAAAAGACTGTTTGTGTTGTGATCGCCGCAGAGGGCTATCCCGATGCCTATGAAAGAGGAAAGAGCATCTATGGATTAGATGAAGTAGATGATGATGTCATGGTATTCCATGGTGGCACAAAGGAGAAGGAAGGACAGATTGTCACCAACGGGGGCAGAGTCCTTGGGGTAACTGCCTGGGGCAATACAGTAGAAATAGCTCGAGAAAAAGCCTATAAAAATGTGGAGAAGATTTGTTTTGAAGGTATGTACTGTCGGAGGGATATTGGAAAACAACCTATTGTGTAGGAGGGACGCAAGTCCCTCCTACAAGTATGTAGTAAGGGAGAGTAAGAACTCTCCCTTGTAAAGGTTTTACTTAGAATAAGCCGCCAAAGCCGCCCAATCCTCCTCCAAATAGGACGATTAACAATAAGAAGAAGAATAATAAGCTTGAATTCTCGCCAAACCCACCAATGCCACCAATGCCACCTATTCCGCCTATTCCACCACAATTACAGAATATTAACACCAGCAATAGGAAGAAGAATAACAAGCTGTCATCAAAACCTCTAACACCAGCAACTGGAGCACATGCTTTATCACTCATATATTTCACCTCCTTTTTTGCTAGATAAGGAAGGAATTTCAGCGGCTTTCACCGCCTTTCCTAATACAGTGTACGCTAAATCGGGGACATGTGTGACTACTTGATAAAGAAATTTACGTATATAAGAAAAAAGCCCTCCGGTTTGGAGGGCTTCATCGCGCGAAAATATATTATTCGGAAAGCACATAGGCTGCCAGTAATGCAGTGCTATTCAGCAACCCTTCTACATGGGTACGTTCCATGCCATGGGACGCATGGACACCTGGTCCAATTAAGGCGCCGCGGATATTGTTGCCACCCTTTAATGCGGCAGAAACATCAGAGCTATAGAAAGGGTAAATATCCACGGCATAATTTAAGTCTTCTTTCTTTGCCAAATCAATGAGCTTTGTGACCATATCATAATCATAAGGTCCTGAGGAATCCTTGGCACAAATGGAGACATGCTGTTCTGTGCAGCAGAGGTCTTCACCCATGGCGCCCATATCGATGGCAATTATTTCATCGATTTCCGGAGGCATATAGGAGGCACCATGACCCACCTCTTCATAGGTAGAGATGAAGATTTTTAAGGTATGAGTAGGGATGATACTTTCTCTTCTAAGCATTTCCAATAATCCAAAAATCACAGCAACCCCTGCTTTATCATCCAAGTGTCGGGACTTGATGAAGCCGTTTTCCCCGATGACGGTTCTTGCATCAAAAGAGATAAAGTCACCCACGGAAATCCCTAAGGTTTCTACATCTTTCTTTGACTTTACCACCTCATCGATACGAATTTCCATATTGGCTTCTTCTCGTTTTTGATCCCGAGCTTTTACATAAACATGGGGTGAAGGTTGGGTAGTGAGGATGGTACCGTCATAGGTTCTGCCATCTCTGGTATGGATTTCACAATACTCTCCCTCAATGGTACTCATCACATAACCCCCAATAGGCGTAAAACGAAGCATCCCCGATTCTTTGATGGAGCGGACCATGGCGCCCAAGGTATCTACATGGGCAGAAAGACCAAGTACAAAACTTTGGTTTTGACCTGGAACAGTGATGACCCCACAACCTTTTTTGGTAGTTTCATAGGCATATCCTAGACGGGCAGCCTCATCTTCAATTTTCTCCATGATCTGATGACAGAAGCCACTGGGGCTTGGGGTGGTGAGCAATTGGTAAATAAACTGCAGGATGTATTGTTGATTCAACCTATTTTTCATCTTCCTTCTCC
>CALECF010000159.1 GCA_937948705.1 uncultured Anaerosolibacter sp.
CACCAGAGGGGACAGTGTATATTGAAGGACCACTTGTGCTATCCAGCAGGATTGTGATACAAAAGCCTATGCATGTCAAATTCTTAGGGCAACATGAAATATCTATACCGCCAGATAGATCCGTATTTTATCTATATCCTCCCAGCAATATACAGAAGTTTTCCGTAGAGGGTATGCGCTTACAGGGGACAACGAACACCGGGATTACTGGATGGGCAAAAGAAATATCCATAAAGAACGGACGATTTCTAAATTGCTCGCCGATTAACTTGACGCCAGATAAGGGCGTTTATCGTATTGATTTTATCGACTCTGAGTTTATTGATTCAAATCTGGATGTGGATAAAACCAGTTTCAACGCAGAATTACACCTATATAACAATCATTTTTTTGCAACAGGGGAGAAGGTCAGGGCCATTTCTTTAGAGAATAATCCTGTCTATGCAACCCATAATACCTTTCATCGTACTACGATTGTCATGAAGGCAGGGGGCACTGTTTCGGGAGAGTTCAGGAGAAATCAATTTACAGGAAGTGCGGGGACCATTACCGTATCTGGAAATGTAAAAGACTTGATTTTTCGAGAAAATAGCTTTTTACGGGAGATGCCTGCCTTTATTCGAAATGTAACGCAAATACCGATAGATTTTAAAAGAAATTGGTGGGGAGATCGAAAAGGGCCAAATACAGATAGAATTGAGGGGCTTGTAAATACCAATGATTGGGCACTCTTTGGAGATTTTAGCCGTTTTTCACAGGATCCCTACACCCTAGAGGATTTGCGGGAAGCCTGTCTGCGAACACTAGGCGCTTGGCGAGAGGATAACTGGCTCTATGATATGAATGAAGATGAAAAGATTGATTTATTAGATATCATTGCGATCACTCGAAAAATTCAATAAAAATGGGGGAAGTGTAAATGATGAGAAAGGTTTCGTTGTACACATTGGTTTTATTTAGTATTTTTCTATTATTTCCTATCATGGCTCAAGCAGAAGGCAGCTCTTTAACCCTTGTTAGCAGTAGGCATAATCTTGGTGTAGGGGAAGAATTTTCAATGGAGATTGTAGCAGAAAACATAGAGGACATAGCTGGAGCAGATCTAATGTTGGAGTATGATGGAGAAAAGCTTTTACTTATTAGTAAGGAATTTATTCTTTCTCAAGAAAAATATTTTGATCTCCAAGAGTTTAGTGATCAGATGAAGGATGAAAGTGAAAAAGTTAGAATGGTGTTTGGATTTAAAAAAGGTATGGAACTACTTACAGGAGAAAAAATAGCCATTGCTAAGGTCACGTTTAGGACAAAGGAAGAGGGTATGGCGGAAATAAAGTTAAGTAACCAAAGTAAATTGGTCACAGAGTTAGAAAACGGCTATGTTTATGCTGTGATGACAATTCCTTCTGAGCCTACCAAAATCAGTGTTGTGCGGAAAGGGCAAATAAGCGGAAAGGTCCAATTAAGTGATCAAGCGGATTTCCACACAAGAATCTCATTGTTACAAAATGAACAAGTAATAGAGAATGTATTGGCGGACGAAAAGGGAGACTTTGTAATAGACGGAATTGAGGATGGTGAATATAGGGTGAGAATTCACCAACTGGGATATAAGGATGTAGAAGAAAACATAATCATTGAAAATGGAAATCATGTGACACTAAATCATGTTCTTCAACGAATAAAAGAAGATGTGAATCGGGATGGCGTCATTAGCTTGGAGGATTTGGTTGCGATTGCTTCTCGATATGAACTGATAATCCACAGCGAAGATTGGTTAGAAGATGCAGATCTAAATAAAGATGGAACCATCGATTTGTTAGACGTTTTATTTGTAGGTAGAAAATTGGAGTAGTAAATTCTGAATAAAATGGCCTACGAAGTTAGGTTGCTAAAGGAGAGAAAAAATTGAAGAAATTCATTTGTTTCTTAGCCATTTTCTATTTGTCTACTGTACATGGGAGTGCTTTAGAAGGAAAAATAATGTTACAAAAGGAGCAGGAAGTTTGGAAGTTAAATGAAGTTTTTCCAATCACGGCGCGAATGGAAGACGTGAAACAATTCTATGGTTTTAGTATAATGATTCAGTATGATGAAAGTTATTTAGAGCCAGTGAAGAATCATTTAGACCTTGGTGATGTATATACAGACAAGAAGCTTTTTTTAGTAAGCAATCATGTAGGCAATGGAAAGGTAAGGCTTACAGGAACACTATTAGGGAAAGAAAGTCAAATCCCTAAGGCTGGCGAATTATTTCAACTAGGGTTTAAAGCAAAGAAGGAGGGAATTACACAACTTAAGATTGAAAATATAAAGGTGATTAGTAGCAGTGGAGAAAAACAGGAGATCCTGTGCCAAGATCTGCAGATTATCGTGAATAGGAAACAGGAAAATTTTAGTGAGGGGCATTCTAAAAGTCGTGATAATGTGGAGGTAGGTATTAGTGAAATAGAGATGTTAGATATCTTAAAAGATAATTTCCAAATAGATAGGATGGATCACGACACAACTATGGTACAACATCTAGCACAAAAAAGTTCACTGTATAAGGTGAGTCCAAAAGTTCTAGGGATAGATGGACCCATTAGAATTCGTATATTATTGTCGGAGAATGAGAACAATCATCATGCTTTGGGTATTTATCAATTTGATGAAGACAAAGGGTATTGGAGGTATCAAGGGGGAGAAGTAGACATTACAAGTGGAAATATAACAGGAGAAGTTAATCTCTTTCAAGAATTTGCTGTATTTGAGTATATACCGTACAGGGATTTTTTAGATGTAGTTGATCCAAGAATAAAGAAGGGGATTAAAAGATTAGTGATGGAGGGTATCGTACAAGGTTATGAAGATAACACCTTTCGTCTTGGAAAAAAGGTTACCAGAGAAGAATTCATAGTGCTTTTATTAAAAGCTAAGAGGATTCCTATACAAGACTGCGGAGAAGACTGGCAGATGGGTGGCATTTCAGAATGGGCAAAGGATATTCTGTATACAGCATATCAACATGGAATTATAAAGGGATATGGTGATGGGACCATGAGAGGAAGTCAAGAGATTACCAGAATGGAAGCTGCTGTTATCCTTGATAATGTACTTAAGCTAGAACCGGACAGAGAGATAAAATCAAGGCAAGTGATTGAAGAATTACCCACTTGGGCTGCCGGAAGTGTTGAAAGAATTTATGTTGAAGATATAATGATGGTAGATCCAACAGGTAACTTTTATCCTCAAGTAAAAATAACAAGAATAGAAATGGTCAAGATCCTCAATAGCCTGCTGGATATAGATGATTGACAGGAATAATTGATAGGTTGACCATATGTTAAAAAGATTAATGAATACAGAAAGCATAATTGTCAGTGACGTCTTTACATTTTATCTATAAACTGCTCTCCGAGACATGTTTAGTAAGGAAGGGTTTGTAATCCTTCCTTACATGTATTATCTTATATACTGTAAATCTCCAATCAAAAGGATAGCTTGCGCAAGTGTATCCTTTTTTATTTCATATAAACACGCAGAATTTTAAAAACCTACAAAATACGACAAAAAATAGGTAAATTCTACTATATAATAATAAAGCTAAGAATTTAACATATAAGATGCAGGGGGCAGATACATCATGAGAAACAGAAAAAAGTATAAAATGGCCTTATTTTTCATCATTCTTATTCTACTAGTTCCGCAAATTGGGCAAGGGGCGGCTATGAAGTACGCCTATGAGGTTCGGGAACACAAAAACGGATATAAGCATGTGATCATCCAGGATCTCAGTAAGGAGCTTTTATTAAAGCCAGGAAACACAATTTTCTATGCAAATGGGGAAGAGTATTATACGGAAGATCCCTTCATTATGAAGGATGGAACTTTAGATGTAACAGAGACCCAACAAAACTTCATTGAGCAAAACATAGAAGATAAAAAGATCTTAAAAGTGTATAAGGGTGTTACCATAGACCGAGTAAAACATCAAAAGAAGGTGCCTGTTTTTACAGATCTGTCCATGAAAAAGATCGTGGAACAAGTCCCTGTCAACCAAGAAGTACGGGTACTAGAAACCCTTTTAGATGGCTACTTTAAGGTGATGACGCCCTCGCACAAAATAGGCTATATGGATGCAAGATTTGTAAAACTGACCGATGATACATTACCTTCCATCTATAATAACTTGGACAAAGTCAATAAGGACAAGGTATTTATCGTGAGTCAAAAGGAGCAGAAGCTCTTTGTATATGAAAAAAAAGAAAATGACGAATACGCCTTGGAAAAAGAGATCATCATAAGTACAGGGCTACCCACAGAGCATACACCTAATGGATATTTCCTCATCAAGGAGCGTCGCGGGAAATGGTTCTATAATCCCAAGTACCAAGCGGGAGGACACAACTATGTGGAGTTTAAGGGCAGTTATCTTCTGCACAGTGTAGCCTCTGATAAAAATGGAAAGCCAAAGCCAGAACGATTGGAAAAACTAGGTCAGCAGGCATCCATGGGATGCATCGGCATGCTGATCCCGGATTCAAAGTATATCTATGATAATGCGAAAGCAAACATGCTGTTGGTGATCGATCATGAAACAAAGAGGATTGAGGATATATTCCCTCATTTGAAGAAAAAGGTTGTTCAACCAGCAATCGCGGAGGAAATCCCAACAATAGAAGAGGATAATAATTCTACAGACAGTGAAGTTTTTCTCATTCAGTAGTATATCAATGGTTGCAAATCTGTAGGGACAGGCCTCGTGTCTGCCCGTAAAAAATAAAAGGCAAGGGCCCTTGTGCCGTTTTCGCTAAAAACCCAATAAAATAAGGACACCGACGGTGTCCTTATTTTATTGGAATCGTTAAGCTGTTATTCAACATCCTTGCCACATCACCTCTGGTTGCGGGCGTAGATGCTTTGATGGTCATGTTCTTAGTGATGCCCAGTTCATTGGCTTTATCAATAAAGTTATCTGGC
>CALECF010000160.1 GCA_937948705.1 uncultured Anaerosolibacter sp.
TTCTCTCCACCCAATATGTACTCTCCCCCATCTGCCACATCGATGCATCCAATGATATTCATTAGGGTAGATTTTCCCGAGCCAGAAGGCCCTAATATCGCAACAAATTCTCCTGCTTTAACCTCCAAGGATACTTCTTTCAATACCGTTAATTTATTTTTACCCATCTTGTACGTTTTGACAATATCCTTCATATAAATTATATTATTTTCCATATCCTCTACCTTCCCTGCATCACACGAATCTGGGTAATCATTTCTTTATCATTTGCGTCCAACCAGATTTGCATCATCATTCCCTGATAAATATCAGCCAGGTCCAGCTCTTTCTGCGTGTTTTGCCCAAGGGTTATAATTGGAATCCCTACAGGAATTAAGATTGTTTTCGTTTCTCCTGTAAGCTTAATCTCTCTATTGGTTCTCTGCTGTCCACCCCCAGTGGGCATTGGTCCCCCTCCACCACCAGGTACCGCTCCACCAGAGGGCATTTCGCCACCGCTTCCAGCTTGCCGCCCTGGCGTTTGCTGTGCTGTTCCACCTTGTGGTGCTGCACCGGTTCTCTCTGGTATTTCAATGAATTCTAATACTACTTCATTCCCTATAATACTCTTTACCCGCCCATATATATCTGGTCTTTGAAATTCCGATCTACCACGATCATTTTGTCCCTTATTACCTTGTTGATTTGAGGTTTGTTCCCCTTGTGTCTCATTGTCGACCTGTGCAGACTTATCTATTTCTATATCAGCCTTACTGCATGCAGAAAGCAATAAAGAAATTCCGATTGTTCCTATAATCATTAAAGCATACTTATTTTTCATCGCACTAACTCCTTTATACCATTTTAGGAAGCTTCTATAATGATCTATCTTGCCCTGCTTTACTCGTAATTTAGTGCATCAATTGGTTTTAATGCTGCAGCTCTTGAAGCTGGATAATATCCAAAAAAGGTTCCTATACCTACTGAGAATCCAAATGCCAGCAAATAGGCAAAGGTTGTAGGAATGGCTCGAACCTGGAAGTAATTCATGATCGGCATCGCTAGCATACTACCCAATATCCCCAATACGCCTCCTGCGGCACTGATAATGATGGCTTCCAATAAAAACATCAATAATATATCCTTTCTTCTTGCCCCAATAGCTTTTAGAATTCCGATCTCTTTTGTTCTTTCTTTTACAGAGACAAACAATACATTCATAATGCCAATGCCGCCTACCACCAATACCACTATTGCGACTGCAAGCAGCATCAGTGTCATGGTACGTGCTGAATTTTTTGCAGATTCTAGTCTGTTCCCTGCATCAATGATCCTAAATTGATCGCTTTTACTACGATATACTTCTTGTAATATGAGATTGATTTCTTCTATTGCTGATTCTACATGATGAATGTCCTTTGCCAAGGCAATGATGCTCGGTCTTGCAAACCTTCCTACAATATATTTTTCTGCTACTTTATAGGGTACAAATACTGCACTGTCTGGAGAAATCCCCCCCATTGAACCGTCTCCCATCCGTTTTAAAATACCTGTAATTTCATATCGCTTACCGAATATGGTTACCCGCTCTCCAATAGCACCTGCTATCTCATCTCCAAAGAGTTCTTGTGCAATTTCCGACCCGATAACGGCCACCCGCTGGGCATCGTTATTTTGCTCTGGGGTGATAAACTCTCCATAGGCCAATTCTAGATTGTTAATTGTTTGTAAATCTTCAGTGACACCCCCTAAGGAAGCTGCAGCTGAGGTGTTTGAATAACCTATATCCGCTCTACTTGCAATAATCATAGAGATGTTTTTAATAGAAGATGCTTCTGATCGAATCTTTTCTGCCAATTCAGAGGTTAACTTCTCTGTGGATCTACCACCAAAGGCAGGCATAATTTGAAGGGTACCTACATTTAAACTTCTGAATTGTTCCTCTACACTGGCTTGACTACCATTTCCAATAGAAATAACCAAAACAATCGTCAACGCCCCTACAATAATTCCTAAAGTGGTAAGAAAAACCTTCGTTTTATTTCCTTGAATATTTATGAAAATCGCTCTTAGGATTTCAATTAAATTCATACACTCCACCTACGCTTATTTCTTATTTTCTATCAATACTACTTCTCCTAGGTTTAGTCCTTCCGTTATTTCAACACTTTTCCCATCGGTCAATCCTGTTTTAATATTTCTGCTCTCTATATTGCCATTTTGATCTTTTATTTTTACGATTTGTTTTCCGTCTACCATTTTTACCGCTTTATTGGGGATCATTAATACATCTTTACGCTGCTTTAGTATAAAAGCGATTGAACAAGTCATACCCGATTTGATTTGATCAAAGCCGCTATCTAATTCTATCTTAACATCATAAGTGACTAAACCATTTTGATCTACCTTGTGGAGGGACGCAATCGATATTACCTTTCCCGTAAAGATTTGTCTTTCTATTGCCTCAAAGGTAACCTCTACACTTTGCTCCACTGCTACATTGGATAAATCCAGCTCAGAAACTGGCACGATGACTTCAATCTTTTTCGCATCGGATACCACTAAAAAATGATTGGTATCTGCTGTGATTTCACCAGAACTATTTGGCGTGGAAATATTTTCTCCTGGCTTATAGGCAGCATTTAAAACCTTAGCATTTACATCGGATCTAAGAACTGTATTATTTAGCTCATCTTGAGCCGTTTCCAATGCAATTTTGACCGCGTCCAAGTTTGCCTTTTCCAATTCTAAAT
>CALECF010000161.1 GCA_937948705.1 uncultured Anaerosolibacter sp.
GCGCTGCAAGGATGTCTGTCATAATGATGCCATCGATTTTGACGAGGCAGGAAAAGCCTTTATCTTGTTAGATAAGTGTATGCAGTGTGGCTATTGTATGTCTGCCTGCTCCCAGTTTTGTATTCGGATGGTTTAAAAAAAGAGATTGTAGAGGAATACCCCTACAATCTCTTTTTTATCATTTCCTTTGCAACTTTTACAGCCTCTACTGCATCCGCTGCATATTCGGCTCCGATGGAGGCTGCATAGGCTTCGGTTACCACAGCTCCCCCTACCATCACGGGAATATTAAGCCCTCTACTTTGCAAGCCTTCTATCACCACCTGCATCTCCTGCATGGTGGTGGTCATCAATGCACTCAATCCAATAATATCAGGTTTGTCCTCCATCGCCCTTTGGATAATGGTTTCTGCCGGCACATCTTTGCCTAAGTCTACCACACGAAATCCGTGGTTCTGGAGCATGATGGATACGATATTTTTTCCGATATCATGTATATCGCCTTTCACGGTGGCGATCAGATAGGTGCCGATTGTTTCATAGCTTTCTTGCTCCAGATCCTCTTTCAAGCAGTTGAATGCTTTCTGAGCTGCCTCCGCTGCCATCAGCAATTGGGGTAGAAAATAGGTCTGTCTTTCATACCCTTCACCCACTTCCTCCAAAGCTTTAATCACTTGACCCTGGATAATCTCCATAGCAGATAGACCTTGCTGCTTCATTACTTCAACCAAGTAGGGTACTCTTTCCCGTTCTCCCCGCTTGATGGTTTCTAGCAAACTTTCCTTTTCAAAATTCTGTCCCTTTGCAGGTCCTTCTTCTTTCTTTTCATTGGCCCATCGGATATACTCCTGTGCATTTTGATCTCTTCCTGTCAACACATTAACACTGTGAAGGATCGTCCAAATCTTGTCTTCATAGGGATTGATAATCGGCATATCTAAACCTGCCTCCAAAGCCATCGCTAAATAAGTGGCTGTCAAATCTTTTCGATTGGGCATACCATGGGAGATATTACTGACCCCCAAGATGGTTCTTACCCCCAGGTCTTCCTTAACCTTACGGAGTGCTTTCAAGGTATCCGGTACCCATTTCTGCTGTGCCCCAGCTGTAAGGGTAAGGGTATCAATAAAAATATCCTCCCTGGGGATTCCCGCCGCTAAGGCTCTGGTTACAATTTTTTTTGCAATCTCAAATCTCTTCTCTACGGTCTCGGGAATCCCATGCTGATCTAAGGCTAATCCTAGCAAGGCGGCTCCATATCTCTTCGCCAATGCAATGACCCGATCTAAAGAAGCATCCTCTCCACTGGTGGAGTTTAACAAAGGCTTTCCTCTATAAATTTTTAACGCAGATTCCATCACCTCAAAATTAACGGTATCTATAGACAGTGGTGCATCCACAGCTCGTTGCACAGCCATAATGGCATTCACCATCGCTGTTTCTTCACTGACTACCCCGTCCCGTATTCCCATATTCACGTCAATGATTTGTGCTCCAGCCACTACCTGCTTCTGGGCTTCCTTTGCTATGATGTGGAAATTATTATCTTTAACCGCTTCCATTAAGTATTTTTTTCCCGTTAGGTTGATACACTCTCCTATGATATTATAGGGTAGTGTTTCATGGATGAACACCGTTTTGGTACCACTGGACAATTTCGAAAAAGTACTATGCCTTCTCGAAATTGGTTTTTCCCCCCGAAGGCTTTCTGCCATGGCCTGCATATGAAGGGGTGTCGTACCACAGCAGCCTCCGATGATATTTGCCCCAGCAGCTACCAGTGCTTTACTGTAGGCAGCCATTTCCTCCGGTGACAAGTCAAATAGTGTTTTTCCATCGATCAGTTTAGGCAGTCCTGCATTGGGTTGAACAATCAGAGGTTTTTTCGTTACCTTGTACATTCTTTCTAAAACCTCTATCATCAGGTCTGGTCCAAAGCTGCAATTGATTCCCAGTGCAGCTACATCTAAGGCTTCAAGGATGGTCGCTACCGTTTCAGGATCTGCTCCAGTTAAGGTTCTCATATCCTTTTGAAAGGTCATGGTACAAATCACAGGTACATTCCCTGCATCCTTTGCAGCTATCACGGCAATTTTGGCTTCCTGAATATCGGACATGGTCTCAATGTTGATTAGATCCACACCCCCTTGAACTAATGCCTTAGCCTGCTCATAAAAAGTATGATACGCATCCTCATAGGATAAGGGTCCTAGGGGTGCCAATAGTTTTCCAATAGGTCCAATGTCTCCTGCCACTAAGCATCCTTCACCTGCTGCTTTTCGGGCAATAGCGGCTCCTTTTTCATTTATTTCTGCTACCTGATTTTCAAAGCCATACAAGGATAGTTTGATCCGATTGGCACCAAAGGTGTTGGTTTGAATGATTCGACAGCCAGCGTCCACATACTGCCTGTGGATCTGATAAATGATCTCTTCCGCCTTCAGGTTAAAGGCCTCTGGACATTCTCCCGTTTTTAATCCATTTTGCTGCAGCATGGTTCCCATGGCCCCATCAAAAACCAGTATTTCTTCTTCCATCATTTTATTAAAATCTTGTTTTACCACAATATCACCTACTTTCTTTAGGAGTTCTAACCCACCTCAACCGCAGTCATTCCCTGCTCCTCTTCAATGATTTCAAGAAAGGCCCTTAAGGAACTTACCCTAATCACGCCCTGCACCTCTTGATTATAAGGCTGATTTTGCAAATAGATATTAATCCCGCCTTCTAGCAATTCATTTACAAAAACAGGAGAATCGTCGATGGCATATTCGATATCTAAGCCTTTACACACCTTCACTTTATCTCTTCGAGGGATCACACTAATTCCTCGGCACACATGGGCTTCTAACCAGTTGTGACATTGAAGAATTACAGGCCTGCCAGGAGTTTGAGGTCTTGCAGTAATCGCAAAAAATTCATAGCGAGGATCCTCTACCATCTCACGAAGAAGCTGTAGTTCTTCCTCCTCTACAATCGGCTCTAGCTTTTCCCAAAGGTTCTCTGTTTGCAAGATTTCTTCCCATACCGCTCGCGTCATTTCTTTACTCAAGCCTATACCTGCCTCTGAATAATTCCAGTGGCTGACACTAGGCACCAAAGGTGTTTGAAACATTCTATGGGCTGTCTCCAAAAAGAACTTCGTAAAATTTGATAATACCCCATCTAAATCCAGCATGATTCTGATAGTCTTTTTTTCCTCAAACATTTAGGTCCTCCTCATCTGCGCTATTATAGATCAATACAATTTACATCATCATACTGTTTTAACAGCTCTACTTCTCTCTTCTGGCAGGTAAACAAAATCACCTGATGGTGCTTCCCGTATTCATAAAGATATTCTAACACTGCCTTTAGCCGTTCTTCGTCATATTGCACAAAGGCATCATCTAGCAGAATGGGCACTGCGGATTCTTTTCCGAAGATCATTTCTGTGATTCCTAACCGTAGAGAAAAATAAATCTGGTCCCAGGTTCCATTGCTAAAATAATCGATATCCTTAATCTTATCTTCCATAGGATCTAAAACCTTTACCTGATAATCCTCTGATATTTTCACTTCATTATACTTACCATCGGTTATCTTTTCCAATATCTCTCCTACCGTTTTATTAAAACGAGGTCCATAGCTTCTTTGTATTTCTTTGAATGCTTGCTCCAAAACTTCCTTGCCAATATCAAGAGAAATAGCCACCTCTTCATAATAGGAAATTTGCTGTCGAACACTTTCCAGTTCTTCCTCAACACTGGTAATCCCACGGACACCCTGGAGTCTGCTTTGAATACCATGCTCTAAGTCTTTGATCCTTCTCTCCATAACAATTAGCTGTTGGGTACTCTCTTTCAAAGCATTTTCCAATATCTCTTCCGTTTCTCCCTTTTGCACCTCCGACAGCGCTTCAGAAGCAGCTAGTTCTGCTCCCATTTGGGCAAAGTTACGTCCCTTTCGTAGGGCATTATACGTATTTTCAATGGACTCCAATGCAGTTTTTTCTTCTTTTTGCTGCTGTAACTGTATCGAAATTCCTTCAATGATCTGTTCATAGGTTTCACTTCCATCTACTGTCTTTCCAACTAGTACCAAAGCTTCTTTTATGTCTATCTGAATCTTATCCAATTCCTCTTGGATCCTACAAACCTGTTTTTCAGTTTCCTGCAATTTATTCTCCAAATTCTCTTTGTCAGCGATGAGCTTTCTATACTGCTTTAAACCCTGCTTAAATTCTTCATAGTCTGTACATCCACATTTATTAAAAACCTCTTTAATAAATCCCTCACACTTTACTAACTTTTCTGCTAAATCATGGGCCCCAAGAACCTCTAGCTGTTTTTTCTTCTCCTCAATCTTTACATTGAGAATCTCTATGCTTTCTCTTTTTTCAGTATATCGAAGCATTCCATTACGGAATTCTTGGAGGTTTATAACGCCAAAACCAATGTATATTTGTTGAAGC
>CALECF010000162.1 GCA_937948705.1 uncultured Anaerosolibacter sp.
ACTTTTATGGCCGGCTACAATGCTATTGATGGTGTCCCTTGCTCTGCAAATCGCTGGTTGCTCAATGATGTATTGAAGGAGGAGTGGGGCTTTAAAGGCTTCACTGTAAGCGATTGGAACAACGTCGGCTATTTGCATACCCCACAAAAAGTAGTCCCCACCTTGGAGAAAGCTTGCGAGATAGCGGTCTGGGCAGGCAACGATATGATGATGTCTACTCCAGATTTTTACGAAAAAACCGTGGCATTGGTGAAAGAGGGAATTGTTAAAGAAGAACAGCTGGATACAGCTTGTTTGCGGATCTTAGAATTCAAATTTGCTTTAGGGCTCTTTGACCATAAACGGTTCCCGGATCGCAGTAAAGCCTCTGCTCTTATCGGATGTGAAGCACATAAAAAGGCAGCCTACGAAACAGCTCTTCAATCCATGGTACTTTTGAAAAATAACAACCGTGTGTTGCCACTCTCTAAAGAGATTAAACGAATTGCCCTCATAGGTCCTAACGGTGAGGATGTACAATCTCAGTTAGGGGATTGGTCCTTCGGTACAAGGGAGTACCCTGAACGGCCTACCCTTGATTATCATCCGGAATATAATATTTCCCCTATTGTTACAGTTTTAGAAGGGCTTAAACAGCGGGTGGGCAAGGACATCCAAGTGGTCTATGAAAAAGGTTGCGATCTTCTGGACGCAGATAAGCATACTATTTCAGAAGCTGTAAAAGTAGCCAGTGAATCCGATGTCGTCATAGCTGTAGTAGGAGATACCAATACGCTAAACGGTGAGATGAGAGATCGGGTAGATTTAAATCTAACAGGTGCACAACAACAGCTTCTAGAATCTCTTAGGGAAACAGGAAAGCCATTGATCGTTGTATTGATCAATGGAAAACCCCTTACAATACCTTGGATCAAGGACCATGGGGATGCCATTTTAGAGGCCTGGAATCCTGGCATGGAAGGCGGGCACGCGATCGCTTCTATTCTATTTGGCGATGATAATCCTTGTGGCAAGCTTACGATTTCTGTCCCACGTCATGTAGGTCAACAGCCGGTTTATTATAACCAGCTACCGGGATGGCACGGAGGCAAATATGTGGAAATGTCTGATGAACCACTATTCCCCTTTGGCTTTGGCTTGTCTTATACCCAGTACGAATATAGCAATTTGACCCTATCGGCATCAGTGCTGAAAGAAAATGATACCCTTACAGCTTCTGTAGATATACGCAACGTGGGAAATTATGCAGGCACCGAGATTGTACAGCTTTATGTCAATGACCTTTACAGCTCTGTTACCACCCCTATTAAGGAATTAAAAGGCTTTGCCCGAGTTACGCTAAAGCCGGGAGAACAGCAAAGAGTATCCATACACCTACCCATTTCATCCCTTTCATTGATTGATAGACACTGTAAATCTGTGGTAGAACCTGGAGCGTTCGAGATCATGGTAGGTAGCTCTTCACGGGATGAAGACTTATTGAAAGAAATCATTCAGGTTGTGGAATAATTGTAGAAAAATTTGATTAATCTTAATGTATAGGGGAATATAATGACTATGAAGAAGATCGGTAGGAGAGGTTTCTTTTCTGCCGCCAAAGGTAATCCCCGAACCATTTTGTTTATATAAAATCTCATAAAGGAAGTGTATCTCTATGAAACAAATACTTATGTTTATGATGGAATCCTGTCCCTATTGCAAGGAAGCTCGTGTATGGACAGAAGAGCTCAAGAAGGAAAATCCAAAGTATCAAGATTTAGAAATCCACATGATTGATGAACGGCTTCAGCCCGATCTAGCAAACCAGTATGATTACTATTATGTACCTACTTATTATATCGATGGCGTCAAACTTCATGAGGGAGCCGCCACAAAGGAAAAAATTAAAAGTGTATTTGAAAAGGCCCTGGAAAAGTAAAAATAGTCCTCTGCAATTGCAGAGGACTATTTTATTTACTGTTTTTTCTTTTCAATTTCTTCAGCCAATTCATTCAGGTAAATCCATCTTTTCATTTTCTCATCCAACTGCTTCTCTAGCCCTTCCTTTTCCTCTAGCATTTGCTGTAAAAGTGTATATTCAGAAGTTGATTGTTGGATGCTTTCTTCTAATTTTTGTATTTGGGCTTCTAGACCGGCGATAACTTCATCAATTTGGTCAAACTCTCTTTGTTCTTTAAAAGAAAACTTTAAGGGTCTTTCCTTCCCCTGATCTATCACCCTTTTATCTGAAAGATTGTTATTTTTATTACCCTTTTCCCGATCTTTCTCTGAAGTTCTGTTTTCCATAGACTTATTTTCCAAGTCTTCAATACGGTGTTCTTTAAACTCCGTATAGTTTCCTGTATATTGCCGAATCTTTCCCTCTCCCATAAATACAAATATCTTTTCTACTACCTTGTCTAAAAAGTACCGATCATGGGAGACCGCGATTACAGCGCCTTGGAAGTCTTCCAGGTAATCCTCCAGAATCGTCAAGGTTTCTATGTCCAGATCGTTGGTTGGCTCATCCAAAAGCAGCACATTAGGTCCTTCCATAAGGACTCTTAGTAAATAAAGTCTTCTTTTTTCTCCCCCTGACAGCTTTCCAATGGGAGACCACTGCATATCAGGTGGAAAAAGGAATCGCTCCAACATTTGTGACGCAGTGATTTTAAGTCCATCTGCAGTCGTTAAATATTCGCTTCCCTCTCGGATATACTCTATGACTCTTGCGTTATCATCCATATGATTGATTTCCTGAGAAAAAAGACCAATCTTCACCGTTTCTCCTACTTCTACTTTTCCACTATCCTGTTTCATTTTTCCAGACAGTATATTGATAAGGGTTGTCTTTCCCGTTCCATTTGGGCCAAGAATCCCTACTCGATCATTTCTTAATAGAATATAGCTGAAATCATCGATGACTTTCTTCTGGTCAAAGGCTTTGCTGATATTCTCTAATTCCACCACTTTTCTACCCAGTCTGCTGCCCGCCAAAGATATTTCAAACTTATTTTCATTTAAATCTACGGCACTTTCACTGATCTTCTCAAA
>CALECF010000163.1 GCA_937948705.1 uncultured Anaerosolibacter sp.
AACTACGCAGCTTGTAAAGATTGTGAATACAAGACACGCTGCACAAAAAGTGATAAAGGTAGAAGCATATGTCGACATGTTGATCAGGACTTTCTTGACACCATTGATTTACAAACAGAACTGAATATGGACAAATATAAACTACGTCAAATGATAGTAGAGCATCCCTTCGGGACCATAAAACGAAGTTGGGGAGCCTATTATTTCTTAACCAGAAGAAAAATCTCTGTAACCGTAGAGATTTCCTTGGCGTTCCTTTCATACAACTTAAAACGAGTACTGAACATTCTTGGAGTTAAAGAAGTGTTAAGAAGGCTCAGAGAAAGAAGTAAACCAGCACTAGCGTAGCGTGCTGGTTTACTAAAAATATACTATATTTAAAAATCAAACGATGAATAGGGTTGTTAGCTCAGATATCTAGCGGAATAACCACAAAGTCTGCCGTCCCCACTTGCCCATAGAGGTCAGCTCACAGATCATCAGAGTGAAGCGTTTGAGGAACTCAGTAAGCATCATGATGGCGTATTGTCCACTACAACAGGATTTGGGAAGACGGTCATTGGAGCAAGATTAATTGCTGAAAAAAAGTGCTCTACGTTGATTCTAGTCCATACTAAAGAACTGGCGGCTCAATGGAAAGAGCGTTTAGATCAATTCTTACAGGTTGATGAAGTTATAGAAAAACGACGAAAGAATAGCTCTATAATTGGACAACTCGGTGGTGGTAAAAATACCATTAACGGGATTATTGATATTGCCATTATGCAGTCTATGTTTGAGCAGGACAAAAGTGTAAAGCAGATGATCAATCAGTATGGACTTGTTCTTGTGGATTAATGTCACCATATTTCTGCAACAAATTTTAGTAGGATCTTAAGTGCTACAGATGCCAAGTACGTTTATGGACTTACAGCTACACCTATATGAAAAGACGGACATCATCCAATCATATTCATGCATTGCGGTCCTATAAAATACAAGGTTGATGCAAAACAGGAAGCTAAGAAAAGGGATTTTGAACATTATATTGTGCCAAGATTCACAAGCACAAGAATGCCGTTATATAAAAAGCAAGACGAATGGCACATTACAGAAGTCTATCAGCATATTTGCGAGAGCAATTATCGAAATGAAATGATCGTTGCTGATGTTGCTGATGCCATAGACTCAGGCAGAAATCCATTAGTTTTGACAGAAAGAACAAGCCACATAGACCGATTAGTGAATCTGATGTCCGATAAAGATTTTGAGGTTATTGTGTTATCAGGGGATCTAAAAACAAGTGAGAGAAAAGAATCCCTAAGGAAAATTAGAGCACTGGGGGACGAAGATCGATTTGTAATTGTTGCAACAGGAAAGTTGATTGGTGAAGGTTTTGATGAAGCAAGACTAGATACACTATTCATGGCAATGCCGATTGCATGGAAAGGTACAATTGCTCAGTATGCCGGAAGACTTCACAGAAATTTCGAGGGAAAAGAAGAAGTTTTAATCTATGATTATGTGGATGTTCATATTCCAGTTCTAGAGAGAATGTACCATAAACGGCTGACTGCCTATCGCTCAGTGGGCCATATGTTTTGATAGATTTGAAGATGGGAAGCCTTAAACCAGAAAATATTGGCCAAATGAACATGTATGTTAATTACTATGCTAACGAGGTAAATGATGAGGGCGATGAAAAGCCTATTGGAATAATCCTGTGTGCAGATACCGCTGAGATTGTCGCTGAGTATGCGCTGGGTGGGCTCGAAAACCAGATATTCGCTTCAAAATATGTATATTATATTCCCAATAAGGATGAGCTAATAAAACAGGTTCAGGATGTTATCAAAGATTTAGGAGATAGAAATAATGAGAATAATTAGCACAAATAGTATCCGGAGGGAGAAAAATGACCTTGGATAAATATGATTTGATGAGTCGCTCAAAAGAAGAAATAATTACATTAGTCGATAAATTAATGAATAAATTAAATGAGAAAGAACGGTTGGAGTTTGTTTCAAAATGGATAAGTCCACAAGCTGCACTTGATGAGGCAGTGTTAAGCGACTGTAGCAGTTTTAGTGAAAAAGTTGAATCTTTTTGCAAAGAATGCTTAGGTGGGAAATGGGCTATTGAGCCCGATTACGATTATGAATATAACCATGACTATTATTATGACGATGAAGAAATATATGATTATAGTGAAAGCGAATGGGCAGAAAGGTTTTCAACGCTCTTAAATCTTTCGTTGATGTATTCCAGGAATAAAAACTATGAAGTTTCATATACTGCTTTTGATAAGTTGATGAATTGTCTTCACGAAGCTGAGTTTGATGAAGGTATTTTAGGAACTGAAAACCCGATGGACTATATAGAGATTGAGTGGGGCGAAGTGTTTGAGGAATACTTTCTTTCGATGAGAAATCAGTTATCGGATAAAAAACAACTTGCTTACAAAGCAGTTGATGTATGGATTGACTTTGGAGAGAGATGTACTGATAGCCTCTTGAATAATATTAATGATATCACATATATTGAAGAATCGATCACAACGAATATTGCAGATCATGTGGATTGTTGGGCTATGCAACACCTATTATATGAATTGTTGAAGAGATTTTATATAAGGCTTGGTCTTGAATTTAATGAAATAATGATTGCAAAAAGCTTGGTTTGCTATAATCCTAATTTTTTAAATGATTTAGCTCAAGGATATATAAACTGTGAAATGTGGGGTGAGGCTGTCCAGGTTATTAGAGACGCGCTACATGAGATTACAAATGAGCAGATGATTTCAGTTCTGAAGACAAAGCTGGTGGATTGTTTTGAAATTCTGGGTATGACTAGTGATGCATATGATGTTGCATCGGGAATGTTTATTGCTTATAACAGTCATGGGTTATATTTAAAAGCTAGAAGCGTTGCGATAAAAAATAGTAATTTGGAAAACTTTATAGAGAGTATGAAAAACCATGTTCAATCCAATAAAAGGTATGATTCTATAACCACTTTGCTAAGAATACTGTCATTTGAAGGATATACTTTAGAGCTTATTGATACAGCACTGAAATCTGATGGTTATTCTCGACATGATAATTTGAAATACACTTCGAAATCTTTGATTTATCGTGCATTAGGTTCTGAAAAAGTTATGTTCCCTGATTTAAAAGAATACCTGCAATCAATTGAGGATAATAAAATTGCTGGAATTGTTGACATGATAAAAATACCTTTGACTTCTGATGATAAGCAGTTTCTATTGAATAGTACTATTGAAATTCTTAAACAGATGGTGCAATTCCACATTAATGCTGCTCAGAGAAGTAGATATGCTAGAGCAGCCTATTATTGTGGAGTAATAAAGGATATTTATATTTATAATAATGAAAAAGATGAATTTAATCAGTATTATGGGAAAATTCTAATGGAGAATAACAGAAGACCAGCTTTGAAGGATGAGATGAAAAGAAAGCTTTTTTAATTTAAGACCTATACAGGCATTGGTGGGAGTACTATATAAAACATGAGTAAAAATAAAAAGTCAAAAAACATAAACGACAATGTCGAAGTATGGACAGAGGAACAATATGAAGATTATTTAAAAGGGCTGCATGGTATGGAATTTATAGCTGGATTTACAGAAGGCGGGGTGCCTTATGGTTTGTTCAATGAACGAGAAGAAATATATATAGTAGAAAAAGTGAACAACCTAAATGAAGTAGATGATGAAATACCGTTTTAGAAAACGGAAGAATAATAATGGCAAATTATATTTTGGAGAATAATTCATCTAAAAAATTAGATGTAATTTGATAAGAGAATTGAATTTTTAGTTTTTACTTGACACCGGCTGATAAATTTCATCACGCAGCAGCAGATTCATATCAAAAAATCTTAAACGATTATCAACCCAAAATACTATTAGGTCTGACCGCTACACCTGAAAGAATGGATGGAAAGAATGTTTTGGAGTACTTTGAAAATACCATTGCCAGTGAAATGAGATTACCAGAAGCTATTGATAGGAAACTATTATGTCCATTTCAATATTTTTGCGTTACAGATACCGTTGATTTATCAAAGCTCAAGTGGAGTAGAACCAGCTATGACATTAAAGAATTGGAAAATGTATATACATCAGACAGGATAAGGAGTCAACAGATTGTAAACAGCTTAGATCGATATGTTGCAGATATCAATGAAGTAAAAGGGCTAGGGTTTTGTGTGAGTATCGATCATGCAAAGTACATGGAAAACTTTTTCAGTAGTGTAGGCATACCTTCGGTGGCTTTATACGCCGGAATGGATCGAAGAGAAAGAGAGAATGCGAAGAATAAGCTTGTCCAAGGAGAAATAAAGTTTATATTTGTTGTTGATTTATATAATGAAGGGGTAGATATACCGGAGATTAATACGGTGTTATTTTTAAGACCGACAGAGAGTTTAACCGTGTTTGTACAACAATTAGGGAGAGGACTAAGACTATCAGAGGATAAAGAATGCCTGACAGTGCTAGATTTTGTAGGACAAGCCCATAAGAACTATAATTTTGAGGAAAAATTTATTGCACTAGTAGGAAGAACAAAGTATTCCGTACGTCATTATGTAGAGAATGGTTTTTTTAATCTACCCAAGGGGTGTTTTATTCAGTTAGAAAAGCAGGCGAAAGAATACATATTAAGAAATATAAAAGAAAGTGCAAACACAAGGAAGAATCTTGTTTCCAGAATAAAATATTTTGAGAACTATACAGGATTAAAATTGACATTGCAAAATTTCTTGAAGTATTATCATTTGTCTTTATATGATTTTTACGGGAAAAGTGGTGATAGAACTTTTAGAAGAATGATGATAGAGGCAGTATTAAAATCTGATTTTGATTATCCTAATGAAAATCTGATTACTAAGAAATTGCCTAATCTATTTCATATCAACTCAAGAAAACTAATCAAGTTCTTGATCGATTATCTAAAAGATGGATTCTCAATGAGTAATGAAGAAGAGCAACTTATGCTTGCTATGTTTTATTATTCATTTTATCATGCATCACCTAAAAAGGAAGGCTTTTTAACCTTTGAAGAAGGTATTAAGTATATTATTGCAAATCACGAAATGAAGGAAGAAATTTTAGAAATATTGCAGTTCAATTATGCCAGCATTGACTTTTTAGAGATTGAAAATGATTTTATTTTTCCGTGTCCGCTAGGTGTACATGGTAGATATTCAACAGCTCAAGTACTGGCCAGTTTAGGATATTTTAATGAAGAAAGCAGCCCTTCCTTTAGGGAAGGTGTAAAATACTTTAAAGACAAGAACTTGGATATTTTCTTTATTACTCTTAATAAGTCAGAAAAAGATTTTTCTCCGTCTACTCTCTACGAGGATTATGCCATAAATGAAAAGCTGTTTCATTGGCAAACTCAGAGTAAAGTTTCAGAAGAAAGCAGTACAGCCCAGCGATATATTCAACATAAAAAAACAGGAAATAAAATTGCGCTGTTTGTAAGAGAGTATACAACAGAGAATGGATATACTGCGCCTTTTGTATTCTTAGGGTCTTGTGAGTATGTGAGTCATTCCGGTAGGAAGCCAATGAGCTTTGTTTGGAGATTGAATGAAGAAATGCCACCCATGTTTGTTCCGAAAGCCAATAAGAGTATAGTATAGAAAAATAGGAAGTGAAATGATGATAGATGTAGTGGCAGCAATACTACTAAACAAAGATGAACAAGTCCTTATTGCTAGACGAAAGAAAGGAAAAGCTCTGGAAGGGTATTGGGAACTTCCAGGAGGGAAGGTAGAAAAAGGAGAAAGTTGTGAACAGAGCCTAACAAGAGAATTAAAAGAAGAAATGAATATTGAGATAGAAGTAATGGCGTATGTAGGCGAAAATGTCCATCGATATGAAAACTGTATTATAAGATTAATTGTATTTAAAGGAAAAATAGTAAGAGGAGAAGTAAGTCTAATAGATCATGACGCGTATACTTGGGTGCACATAGATAAGTTGTTAGACTTCAACCTTGCGCCAGCGGACATTCCTATCGTTGAACTACTGGTATCAAAGTAGAAAGTATAACAAAAGACATAAGGGTACATTTCGATTGTCTTTTGAAGATTTCCATTGTACAGTTGATCAATTGGTGTCCCAAAATTGTTTGATTTTATTGTCTGGAAATTGCTTAATATATTTTACCACTTATAACGAGAGGACTGAGTTAAGCATAAGGCAGTTAGATCGCGTGTTAGGAATAGGAAAAACTATCATTGAAAAAGCTGTAGAATAAGGGATTTTGAGCTAGCAGACAAACACAACGTCTTGGTATCCTGTCAAGGATGACCCCCTCGTGACTTTTATATTGCAACTTATTTTTACCTATTGTCTTTCTCATTACTT
>CALECF010000164.1 GCA_937948705.1 uncultured Anaerosolibacter sp.
AGAAGGTTGGACGATTAATTTTCATGAACGAATAAATGATTCAAAATATCTATTGGGGGGAGCGATATATGAAAGTCGTAATCTTATGTGGTGGCAAAGGATCTAGGATGAAAGAAATCACCGATGATACCCCTAAGCCATTGGCCATGATTGGGGATAAACCAATTCTTTGGCATATTATGAAGATCTATGCCCACTATGGGTTTAACGATTTTATACTCTTGCTTGGATACAAGGGTGAAAGAATAAAAGATTACTTTATAAATTATGGGTGGAGAAACTCAAATTTTGTATTAAATAGTGGAACAGGCCAGTATGAATTGCTAGAACAACCCGAAGAATGGAAAATAACATTCATTGATACTGGTATTGATACCATGACAGGAGGAAGAATTAAAAAAGCACAGCCCTATATTGAAGGTGATTCCTTTATGTTAACCTATGGGGACGGCCTGGCAGATATAGATATTAGCAAACTGGTAGACTATCATAAGCAGAGCGGTTGTATCGCAACGGTAACGGGTGTTCCTAAGGTAAGTCAGTATGGCACTATGATTGCTGAAAATGGCATGGTTCAGACATTTCAAGAAAAAGCTCACATAGAAGGGATTATAAATGGTGGCTTTTTTGTTTTTAAGAAAGAAGTATTTGATTACCTAGAGAATGACACCAATTGTATTCTTGAACAAGAGCCACTACGTAACCTCGCTGAGGCACGTCAACTTAGTATTTATGAACACGGAGGATTCTGGACTGCCATGGATACCTACAAAGATGTATTAGATGTAAACAAAATGTGGAAAAGTAATGATTGCAAATGGAAGGTATGGTGATGGATATGAATATGGAATACTGGAAGGGTAAAAATGTTTTATTGACAGGATGTACTGGTTTTCTAGGCAGTTACCTTGCAAAGGAACTTGAGCACAAAGGTGCTAATGTTGTGGGTTTGGTTCGAGATCTCGTACCAAACTCCAACTTATTTAGTGAGCCTAAGATATCAAATATTGCCATGGTCAACGGATCTCTAGAGGATTTAGAAGTCATTGAAAGAGCCCTAGGAGAACATGAAATAGATACGGTATTTCATCTGGCTGCCCAAGCAATTGTAGGGGTGGCCAACCGAAATCCTATTTCTACCTTCAAAGCAAACATTATGGGAACATGGAATATCCTAGAGGCATGTAGAAGAAGTCCTTTGGTAAAACGAATTGTGGTGGCTTCCAGTGATAAGGCCTATGGAGATCAAGAGCAATTGCCCTATGATGAAAACATGCCTCTACAGGGCATCCATCCCTATGATGTTTCAAAAAGTTGTGCAGATTTAATTGCGCAAACCTATTATCATACGTATGGTTTACCAGTGTGTATCACCAGGTGTGGAAATCTATATGGCGGGGGAGATTTGAATTTTAATAGAATCATTCCACAAACGATCAGATCCGTCCTTGCAGGGGAGTCACCTATCATAAGAAGCGATGGCACTTTTGTTCGAGATTATTTCTATGTTGAAGATGCCGTATCAGCATACCTATTATTAGGTGAGAAAATGGAAGAATCAGCGTTATTTGGAGAGGCTTTCAACTTTAGTAATGAAATCCAATTGACTGTCTTAGAATTAGTAAATAAAATATTAGAAATCATGAGCAGTGATATAAGGCCTACGATTATGAATCAAGGGAGTAATGAAATAAAACATCAATATCTCTCTGCTGAGAAAGCAAGAAGAATGCTGGAATGGAAGCCAAAGTTCGATTTGGAGTATGGCTTAAGAAAGACAATTTCTTGGTACGAAGCGTACCTAAACAATAGTTATTCTTAGAGGAAAAGGAGAGATGGAGGAATCGACATGATTGAAGGCTATTGTATTATTGTAACAAAATTAAGGCTCTATCAAGGAGTCGTGTTATATAGATCTTTGCGCCATCATTTAGGGAATCCAAGGGTATTTATGCTTTGTATGGATGACGAGACTTATGAAATTCTTGGGAGAATGGGTCTTGAAAATGTAACACTTATTCATATAAGTGAGCTAGAAGATGATTTGCTTCGTATAAAAAGGGCTGAAAGAAAACTCAATGAGTATTGCTGGACGATGAAGCCAATCCTACTGGAACATGTATTGAAACGTTTTTGTGAAGTCAAAAGAGTTCACTATCTTGATGCAGATCTTTGTTTCTTCAATTCACCAAAAACTTTTATATCGGAAGGAAAAAATTACTCCGTCATGTTGTCAAAACATAACTATATAAAACAATATGGATCTGTTGAAGAAATCTGCGGAAAGTATAACTCTGGATACATTAGTTTCAATGGGGATGAGATAGGCCTTCACGCATTGCAGTGGTGGAAACTGCAATGCCTGCATTGGTGTTTTGATCGCGTAGAGGCAGGCAGATTTGGAGATCAGAAGTATCTAGACAATTTAGCCCGGGAATTTCCAAGTGTATTAGATATTCATACCCCAGGGGTAAATATAGGTCCATGGAATGATGCAAGATACAAAAGCTCTGTCGTTAACGGTAAAGTTCATATTAATAATGTTGAATTGATTTTTTATCATTTTGCAGGACTTCGTGTTTTAAGTAAAGAAGAATTTGCTTTTGTACTTTCCTATAACAATAACTTATTCGAACACATATATTTACCATATATTCGAATATTACAAGAGGTAATTGAACAGGTATCCCAAATTCGACCAAGTTTTAATGGCTTTTCTATCGAGGAGAACCGTAGAGGTGGAATAGAAACCATTAGAGTAGCCCGATAGGAAAGGAGCATAAGAATGGAAAAGATGTATTTTTCTACGGTTGTCTCGTCAAAGTATATTTATAAATTGATCGTCATGTATAAGACATTGATTTACCATTGTAATCACTTTCATTTATTTATATTTTGTAGTGATGATATATCGTATCATATTCTTACTTCAATGGATCTTAAGAATACTACCTGTTTTTCCATGAATCAAATTGAAGATCAAGAATTGCTTCGAGTAAAGGGAACGAGGCCTGAATTAGAATATGCATGGACATTGAAGTCCGTAATGCTTTTCTATATAATGACTCATTATCAGGATGCTAAATACTATGCTCATATTGACGCAGACCTTTGTTTCTTTTCTGATCCAGGGATCATGTTTCTAGAAAGTCCAGATGCGACGCTATATCTTACGGATCACAACAACTCAGAAAAATTTATGAAGTATTATGATTTATCAGGAAGATACAATACTGGTTTCGTTGGATGTCGAAACTGCCCAGAAGCCCTGGAAGCCATCGCATGGTGGAGACATAAATGCATAGAATGCTGTACTAGCATCATGGATGTGGAGAGAGAACTTTATGGTGATCAAAAATATGTTGAAGCATGGCCTCAGTTGTTTCCAAATGTTTATGCTTTTACTTCAAGAGGTATCAATGTAGCTTTATGGAATGTAGAGCAATATCATATATCTCACCAAGAAAATAGAGTATTTATCGATAATGATCTATTAATCTTTTACCATTTTTCAGGATTTAGCATACTTGGCCCAAGGGAATTCAATCTCTCATGGTTTCATCAGATAAAGAATCCACAACTCATTGAATATATATATATACCCTACATGCATCTTCTTATCTCGACCATGGAAGAGGTAAAACAGATAATGCCTAACTTTAGAGAAGGTTTTACCAAGAGGGCAGCAGCCCTTGAAAAACATTACTTTAAGATAGGCTAGATTACTTACAAAAAAGACAATCTCAGATGATTGTCTTTTTTGTATTTTTTGAAACAAAAAACTTTGTAAATTTATTCTTTGAATGTTGACAGAAATAGTGGGGTATAATATACTTAAAATGAATTCTGAGCAGTTTACTTGGGATTTGAAGGGAGTGAAAACATGAGACTTTCTACAAAAGGAAGATATGGCCTTAAAGCAATGTTTGATTTAGCCCTTAATATAGGAGAAGGTCCTGTAGCGTTAAATAGTATTGCAGATCGTCAAAATATTTCAGTACATTATTTAGAGCAATTGTTTTCAAGCCTAAGAAAGGCAGGGCTTGTAAAGAGTATGAGAGGCGCCCAAGGAGGATATGTACTAGCAGATCAACCCTATAATATCACAGTAGGTGATATCATTCGAACACTAGAAGGCCCTTTAGCCCCTACAGAATGTGTTTCCAACGAAGAAGGAAATGGATGTTCCAAGGCGGATTGTTGTGTAACAAGAACTGTTTGGGAAAAAATAAGGGATAGCATCGATACTGTTGTGGATTCCATAACCCTTCAGGATATGATAGATGATTATAAAAAATTGCAAGACAGCGACTCGTTCATGTATTATATATAATTTAAGGAGATGATCAGATGAACCAAAGAATATATCTTGATTATTCAGCTACTACTCCTATGAAACAAGAAGTATTAAATGAAATACTACCTTATTTTACGGAGAAGTTTGGAAATCCTTCTAGTATACATTCATTTGGCAGAGAAGCGAAGCAGGCCGTTGATGTTGCCAGAGATAGAATAGCAAAGGCGATTGGTGCAAAGCAGGATGAAATTTTCTTCACTGGCGGCGGTTCAGAAGCAGATAACTGGGCTATCAAGGGCATTGCATATGCCAATAAAAACAAAGGGAATCATATCATTACAACAAAGATCGAACATCATGCAGTACTTCACACCTGTGAGTATCTTGAGAAAAATGGCTTTGAGGTTACTTACTTGGATGTTGATGAGTATGGAATGATTGATATAGAGCAGCTAAAAAACGCAATGACGGATCGTACTATTTTAATTACATTAATGTTTGGAAACAATGAAATAGGGACGATTCAACCCATCAAGGAGATCGGTGCCTTGGCGAAAGAAAAAAAGATTTATTTTCATACCGATGCTGTACAGGCATTTGGAAATGTGAAAATAGATGTAAATGATCTAAATATAGATCTTATGTCCATATCCGCTCACAAAATATATGGACCTAAAGGAGTAGGCGCACTATATATTAGAAAAGGCGTAAAGATCAATCAACTCATCCATGGCGGCGCACAAGAACGAAGAAGAAGAGCAGGTACTGAGAATCTACCTGGTATTGTAGGCTTTGGCAAAGCTGCTGAACTAGCCGTGGAGAACCTTGACGCCCACATTGTTCATACAAGTACTTTGAGAGATCGATTGGTGAAGGGCATTATGGAGACCGTCGATTATGTGAAAATAAACGGACACCCTATCCATAGATTGCCAGGAAATGCGAATTTTGCCTTTGAATTTATTGAAGGGGAATCCCTATTGCTTAGCTTGGATATGCTAGGTATTTCTGGATCAAGCGGTTCTGCTTGCACATCTGGATCTTTAGATCCCTCCCATGTACTCATGGCTATTGGACTTACCCATGAAATAGCCCATGGATCACTGAGATTAACCATTGGAGATTTTACAAAAGAAGAAGAAATCGATTATGTAATAGCCCAACTACCAAAAGTTGTAGACCGGTTGAGACAGATGTCGCCATTATATGAGAAGATAAAGGGAGGACAACAATAATGTACAGTGAAAAAGTAATGGATCATTTCATGAATCCTAGAAATGTGGGCGAAATAGAAAATGCCGATGGCGTAGGCCAAGTAGGTAATGTGAAGTGTGGAGATATCATGAAAATGTATCTTAAAATTGAAGATGAGGTTATTGTAGATGTGAAGTTTAAGACTTTTGGCTGTGGTTCTGCCATTGCTACGTCAAGCATAGCTACTGAAATGATTAAAGGTAAAACAATCCAAGATGCGTTGAAGCTAACAAACAGAGCGGTTGTTGACGCCCTCGATGGTTTGCCAGCTCAAAAGGTTCACTGTTCTGTTTTAGCAGAGCAAGCAGTAAAATCAGCGTTGTTTGATTACGCCCAGAAGCGTAACATCGTTTTAGAAGGACTTGAAGATTTCAAACCAGATGAGGATCATCACGATCATGAGGAAGAACACGAGTAAGCCTAGGATACCCTAGGCTTTTCCTTATAGATATATTTTATTGTCTTTGCATATAATATAAAGTAGGTGAAAGAATGATAAAATTAGATAAAAACAAAGTCGTAATCGGGATGAGCGGCGGCGTGGATAGTTCTGTTGCGGCATACATTCTAAAAAAACAGGGATATGAAGTCATTGGTGTTACCATGAAGATATGGTCTGGGCGCGTATTTTGTAGCCACAGGTCATTACGCAATGATTAAACAAAATGATGTAACGGGAAATTTTGTGATTGAAAAATCAAATGCAATATCAAAGGATCAGACCTATTCTTTTTATCATTTTACACAGGAGCAACTTAAGCATACACTTATGCCCTTAGGCGAGTTTGCATCTAAGGATGAAGTGAGAAAAATTGCCAATGAATTGGGTTTATCAACGGCAAATAAGCCAGATAGTCAAGAAATTTGCTTTGTAAAAGACAACGATTATGGAAAATTTATAGAAGCAAGAGCACCAGAAAGAATACAACCGGGCAGATTTAAGGACACCCAAGGCAATATTATTGGAAGTCATCATGGAATAACAAACTACACCATTGGTCAACGTAAAGGCCTAGGCATTGCCCTTGGGAAGCCTGCCTATGTAGTTGATATCATTTCAGAAAAAAATGAAGTGATTATTGGTGAGAATAGTGATGTATTCGGTCGTGAATTACTGGCGGAACATATAAATCTTATTGATCCTGGCTCTGTCTATGATGGGATGACCTTAGAAGCGCAAATACGATATCATGCAAAGCCTTCTAAAGCAAAGATATACATGAGAGACGCTAATCAAATTCAGGTTGTCTTTGAAGAGCCTGTAAGAGCCATTACGCCGGGACAAGCAGTTGTATTCTATAAGGATACATATTTATTAGGCGGTGGAACTATCATCAAAAAAGTAAGATAATTGAAATGCACCTTAAGGTGCATTATTTGTTTTTTGAGTGGAATAATAAATAAGAAGTAAACTCTTTTCTGTAAAGTGAGGTGGCTCAATTTGATGAAAAGAGGATATGACATTATTGGTTTGCCTGTAATATGCTTAGAAGAAACCTGTAAAAACATGGAGATAAAAGATATTCTCTATGACAGAATCGAGTTAAAAGCCACCAGTCTATTGGTGAAGGAAAATGGATTTTTTAGAGAACAAAAAGTTATAAAGCTTCAAAATATTAAAACCATAAGTCCAGATGGCGTCGTGATTCAAAATAAGACAGCCATAGAAGAAAGTCCATGCCAAAATCATATCCAAAGTTTTCAAGGCTTAGTAGGTATGGATGTAGTAACCCACGATGGTCAGAGTGTTGGTATTGTACAAGATATACTGTTTGATATAAATACAGGAATCTTGTCTGGGTTGATTTTTTCTGAAGGATTATTTCATGATCTGGTGGAAGGTAGATCCATTTTACCTTTGGCAGAAGATATTCATTTAAACACCAATACCATTATGATAAGTGCTTCGGAAGAAAAATCAATTTTATCCAATACAGGTGGTTTTAAAAAAATATTTTCCCTAGAATAGTCGCAGAAAATCTATATCCTAAAGGAGTGTTGAAAATGAGAGGCACATGGATGACTGGCGTCATTGCAGGAGGCATTATTGGTGCTACAGCGGGCTTGTATGCACTCAATAAAATGTCACCTAGACGAAGAAAGATGCTAATGAAAAGAGGAAGCAAGGTCATGCAAGATGCATCCCATATGATGAGTATGAGAAATGTTATGAATATGTTTTAAGTGAAGGCAGCTAATTTATTGGCTGCTTTTCAATCCATTTAAAAGGAGATTATTTCAGTGAACAGTGGCATTGATTTCTTAAATATCATACATACAAAACCATTATTCTATTTATCATGGAGTATATCTGGTATTATGAATATACTCTTCATCGTCTTATTAATCTTTTCAATTTATTATCTGATCCATATTGGGAATAAGTTTATTCATGAAAAAAATAAAATTACCCTAAAAAAGAAGCATGCATTCAATCTACTATTTTCCTTGGTGATTGTTCTTTTTATCGTACTTCTCTATCAACAAAAAAATATTATCCTACAGTTGCTAAATCCCTTAATATGGGCAATCATTATCGCCTATCTCCTAAGTCCTATCGTCCGTTTTTTAGAAGAAAAAGGGTTTAAGAGAATCTGGGGAGTGGTGTTTCTATATGCCACTGTGATTATTGCGATCATTATTTCATCTATTACGATAACACCTAAAATTACAAGAGAAACAAGTAAATTAATCGAGTTATTACCTCAATATTCTAAGCAAGCCAATGTGCTGGTAAATCGAGTTTATGCAGGAATAAAGCAGCTTGACGATCTTTCACCCCAGTTGACAGGTGTGAAAGAAGTCATACAGGACAATATTGGAGATATCGAACGTGTTATTATTGATGTATTTAGAAAGATAACCAATGGTATTATTGATTTGCTTTCCAATATTATCACCCTGGCATTAATACCAATCTTTGCATTTTATTTTCTAAAGGATGCTGATTATTTTAAGAAAAAAATTACCTTTCTCATTCCTAAAACCTGTAGGGAGGAATGCCTCGACATTGGAAAAGATATTGACAAGCTGTTAAGTAAGTTTATTCGAGGACAAATGATTGTAGCAGCGATTGTGGGTATCTTAAGCACTATAGCAATGCTAGCATTAAGAATAGACTTTGCATTCTTGATAGGATTCATTGCTGGTATATCAAATATCATACCTTATATTGGTCCGATCATTGGGGCAATACCAGCAGTAGCCATTGCCCTATTGGATACCCCAACAAAAGCTATCTGGGTGGTGATTGCCTTTATTATTATCCAACAGATAGAAAGTGCAATCTTATCTCCTAAAATTGTTGGAGATAGTGTGGGCTTGCATCCTGTTTTTGTTATCTTGGCACTTATAGTGGGCAATGAATGGTATGGAGTCTTAGGCATGCTCTTCGCCATTCCCATCGCAGCGAGTATAAAAATTGTTGGAAAACATATTATAAATCTAATTGTAAGAGTTTAGCGAGTAGGTGATCTGTCAAATATCATACATAATGATTGACATATAAATGTAATTTTTATATAATTTTCTAAAGTATATATTGAAACAGCCATGATGAAGAAGAGTACATAGAATTTTTATCTTCAGAGAGGAGATCCACAGCTGAAAGATCTCTGGTAATAATCTATAGAAGCAGCTTCGGAGCACTGGACTTGAACCAAAGTAGAGTTCGGCGGTTGCAACCGTTATATTGCATGGTATTTTACTGTAAGAGCGACCAATAATTTGGTAAGTAGGGTGGTACCGCGAGCATGCTCTCGTCCCTATATTTGTGTAGGAGCGGGAGTTTATTTTTTTGTAGTATAAATGTTAAAAATTAACATTTCACAAAGATTATTATAATTTTGGAGGATGATACGATGGATAAAATGAGTTTGAATGAAGTGAGAAGCAAGTTTTTAAGCTTCTTTGAAAGTAAGGATCATTTGGTGAGACCCAGCTTTCCCCTTGTGCCTCTAAATGACAAGAGCCTGTTATTGGTCAACTCAGGTATGGCACCTTTAAAGCCCTATTTTATGGGCGTAGATACACCTCCGAGTAAGAGGATGGCCACCTGCCAAAAATGTATTCGTACAGGAGATATTGAAAATGTTGGGAAAACAGCACGTCACGGTACTTTTTTTGAAATGCTGGGTAATTTCTCATTTGGTGACTACTTTAAGAATGAGTCTATTCAATGGGGATGGGAGTTTGTTACGGAAGACTTAAAGATGCCTGTCGAAAAACTATGGATATCAGTGTATGAGAATGATGATGAAGCCTATGAAATCTGGAATAAGAAAATTGGTGTACCACCAGAGCGCATCGTCAGACTTGGGAAGGCTGATAACTTCTGGGAAATAGGATTGGGTCCATGTGGTCCATGCTCAGAAATTTATTTTGATAGAGGTGAAAAGTACGGTTGCGGTTCTTCCCATTGTAAACCGGGCTGTGATTGTGATCGCTATGTGGAATTTTGGAACCACGTATTTACACAGTTTGATAAAGATGAACAAGGAAATTATAATCCACTGCCAAAACCAAATATTGATACAGGTATGGGACTCGAGCGTGTGGCTTGTATTATGCAGGATGTGGATTCCATCTTTGAAGTGGACACAATCCGATATATCTTAGATGGTGTTGTTGAAATCTCTGGGCAGGAGTATGGGAGAGATAGCAAGAAAGATATCTCCATACGCATCATTACGGATCATATTCGTTCAGTAACTTTCATGGTCAGCGATGGAATTATGCCAAGCAACGAAGGTAGAGGCTATGTTTTACGGAGACTTCTGAGAAGAGCAGCAAGACATGGTAAGCTATTGGGCATGAAGGATAACTTCCTAAACACCCTTGTAGGTCGTGTAATTAGTGTTTCAGGCGATGGATATCCAGAATTAAAGGAAAAAAGCGAATACATTCATAAAGTGATAGCCATTGAAGAAGAAAGATTCCATGAAACCCTAGACCAAGGCAGTGAAATACTGAAAAGTTATATTGATGAATTGAAGAAAAATCAACAGGTAGTATTATCTGGAGAGCAAGCATTTAGATTATATGACACCTACGGTTTCCCTCTGGAATTAACAAAAGAGATCGTAGAAGAAGAGAAGATGGAAGTGGATGAGGCTTCATTTAAGATCGAAATGGAGAAACAGCGTGAAAGAGCCAGATCAGCCCGTCAGGATATGGAGGGCGAAGGATGGAAGGAAGATGTCTTTAGTCAGCTTGATCAACAAATTAAATCCACCTTTGAAGGCTATAATAACCTTACCCTTTCCGCAACACTGCTAGCCATGGTAAAGGGCAGTGAAATCGTCAGTGAAGCTGTCACGGGAGATCAAGTTACAATCATTTTAGACAAAACACCGTTTTATCCTGAGGGCGGTGGACAATTGGGTGACAAAGGAGTCCTATGGAATGAAGCCTGCAAAGCAAGGGTGATTGATGTAAAAAAAGGTCATAATGATCGTATTTTACACATATGCGAGATTCTTGACGGCACAATGGGCATAGGCGTCACTGTAAATACTGAGGTTGACAAAGAGACTCGTATCAACAGTGCGAGAAATCACACAGCTACCCATCTTCTCCATAAGACATTAAAGGATATACTGGGACAACACGTTGAGCAAGCTGGCTCCATGGTTACCCCTGAACGATTAAGGTTCGATTTTTCCCACTTTCAATCCCTTACGGATGAAGAGCTTGAAAGGGTAGAAGAAACTGTAAATATGAAAATATTAGAGTCCCTTCAGGTAGATGCTGCTGAAATGGGCGTAGATGAAGCAAAGAAAAAAGGAGCAACAGCTTTATTTGGTGAAAAATATGGAGATAAAGTAAGAGTGGTTTCCATAGGTGATTACAGTATGGAGCTTTGTGGTGGTACCCATGTTCACAGTGTTAGTCAAATCGGTCTATTTAAGATTTTAAGTGAAAGTGGTGTGGCTGCAGGTATACGTAGAATTGAAGCTGTGACAGGTATAAAGGCATATCAGCATATTAAAGGAAAAGAGAATAAGCTGAATGAGGTTTGTGCCTTACTTAAAACGAATCCAAAGGAAGTTGTAACCCGTGTAGAAAATCTGCTAAATGATTTAAAAACAGTTCAAAGAGAAGCTGAGGCTTTGAAAAACAAGGTAGCTGCAGGTTCAGTGGATGAAATTCTCGGGAATGTACAACAAATCAAAGGCATCAAAATGTTGACCCATAAGCTCGTAGGAGTAGATATGGATAGCCTGCGTAACTTGGGAGATCACTTACGGGATAAATTGGGCTCAGGTTTGATAGTTCTTGGGGCAGACTATAATGAGAAGGTAAATTTCATTGCCATGGCTACCCAGGACGTGGTTGATCGAGGTGTCCATGCAGGAAATATTATTAAAGAAATAGCGAAGATTGCTGGCGGCGGTGGCGGTGGTAGACCCAACATGGCTCAGGCTGGTGCCAAGGATGTATCCAAGATTGATGATGCCTTAAAGGAAGTAGCTGACCTGGTTGACAAACAAGTAAAATAGCAGGTGTAACCTAGGCGGGGGATAGACATATCCTTCGTCTATGGTTACAAGCTCTTTATGCTGCAATATTGGAAAGAAGCTTTCAAATCATTAGAGGATTGTGTATAATTGTAGATAATATATGAAATATATAAAATAGATAGGAAAGGAGTGGATTCTATCATGAGTGAAAAGTTTAATTTTACAATGAAATTTAATGTAGACAAAGAGCAAGTAAATGAAGCAGAGGAAATACTGGTGAACGTTTACAATGCTCTAAAAGAAAAAGGTTATAATCCAATCAACCAGCTTGTGGGATATATCCTATCAGGCGATCCTACCTATATAACAAGTCATAACAATGCAAGGAGTCTTATCCGTCAGCTGGAGAGGGACGAACTCTTGGAAGAACTCATTAAAAAATACTTAGAAAACAAGTAGGTGGAATTTGGTTTGAATAAATCGTTTGTGAAATTTCTTTTTGTAGGGCTTATTTTGTTTTCCTCTATTTTTCCTCATTTTTCTTATGGGGCTGAAAACAAAAAAGTGTTACTCATAACAATCAATGAAGTAAGTTTTGAGGATTTATATAGCATGGGCTCTGTCAAAGATCTGATTGACAATGGCGCTATCGCCTTAATGAATAATCGCACCTCGACGCGAGCAAATAGCTTTAAGGCATATGCCACCATTGGTTCAGGTGTCAGGGCAGAAGCCTCCCTAGATGCCATGGCATTTGAAGACATGAATGAAAAAAATATCCTCATCTATCAAAGAAGACTCGGCCCCTTGGAAAACACGAAAGGTATTATTAATTTAGAGATGGCTAAACTCATCAAGCTAAATATGGAAGGTGAGTATAGTGCAGTACCTGGCGCCCTTGGGAAAGCCATGCATAATAAAGGATTAAAGACTGCCGCCATCGGCAACGGGGATACCAGTGAAAATCAAGTTCGGTTAGCCCCCCTCATCGCCATGGATGACCGTGGTTTTGTCGATTACGGTTCTGTGGATCAAAGGTTAATGATCGAGGCTCCAGCATATCCCTTTGGGATGAAAACCAATTACATAAAATACAAAGAAATCTTTGATAGTGTATGGAATGATGGAGATCTTATTACCATGGATCTATCGGATATTAGTCGTTTGGAAAGATACAAGGATCATATGACCGAAGAGCTTTATATAGCTCAAAAGAGTCGTGTTCTTCAAGAGATGAATCAATTTTTAAACGAGATTTTTTCTAACCTGGAGATGGAGAATACAAGAATTATTCTCGTAACACCCTATCCTTCTGCTGAGAATATCAAAAGTGGAAATAGACTGACACCCCTCGTTGCCTTTGGTGATGGCATAGAACGAGGCATCATGACATCAGATACCACCCGTAGAGAGGGAATTGTGGGTAACGTGGATGTTGCACCCTCTATACTGGAGTATTTTGGGACAGCCTCAGAGGAGATGACGGGTAGACCTTTACGACTTATACCAAAAGAAGATAATTATAAGGGTATCACTACTCTAAATACAGAAACTGTGGCTACTTCAAATTTTCGAATACCTGTATTGTCTACCTTTGCGATATTTGAAATTATTGTATCCATTTTGGGCTTAATCATTATTTTGATACAAAGCCGTCTAGACGTGAAGTGGCTGAATCGCTTTAAGAATGTTTTACTAAGCACCATGACGGTACCCTTTGTTTTACTAATATTGCCCATTTTTGTGAAGACCAATCTACTCATGACCTTCGTCCTGCTTATTGGGATTACGGCACTTATTACCTTTGTTACAAAAAGAATCAGGAAGGAAATTATCGATAGCGTGTTCCTACTTTCATTGATTACCACTGTAGGATTGCTCATCGACATTGCCACCAATGGGACACTGATTAAGAGTTCTTTGCTGGGATATGACCCTATTATAGGTGCCCGGTATTATGGACTTGGCAATGAGTACATGGGCGTCCTTATTGGAGCAACGTTGGTTTTTGCAACATCCCTCCTAGATCGATTTAGAATCAATAAGATCTGGTGTTTGGTTATATTTTTAATCATCATTGTGATTATTGGTTATCCAGGATTTGGTGCAAATGTGGGTGGAACGATGACCGCGGTTGCAGCCTTTGCATTCGTAGCTTTGAGACTTTTTAAAATTCGTATAGGCATGAAGCAGCTTTTCTATATTGGAACAGCCATTGTGGCAGCCGTAGCGTTGATGGCATATGTGGATATTAATTCATTAGGAAGTAAATCTCATCTTGCTGGTGCCATCCAACAGATTATTACAGAGGGCCCTGGCATCATCTTTCTCATCATAAAGAGAAAGATCACCATGAATCTGAAACTGGTGGGTGTAACCATATGGAGTAAAGTATTGCTGAGTGCAATTGTCATCCTGGGAATTTTGATCTATAGACCTGTAGGCACCCTGTATAAGCTTACAAGGCTGTATCCCAATTTGGCCATAGGTTGGTCGGGGATTGTTGTTGCTTGTATTGTAGGCTTTCTAGTGAACGATTCCGGCATTGTGGCATCTGCAACAGGGGTGATCTTTCTAGTTATGAGCATGCTATACCTAGCATTTTATATTCCCAAGGAAGAGGATAGGGTATAGTGTATGGAATATAGAATCTTAGGTAACACAGGTATCAAGGTATCAAGATTATGCTTTGGTGGGTTAACAGTAGGACCGTTACAAGCAAATTTGAGCCCCGAGGCCGGTGCTGAAATCATAGCAGAAGCATTCCTGCAAGGCGTGAATTTTATTGATACAGCTGAACTATACGGTACATATCCCCATATCAAAAAGGCATTGGCCCTATATAAGGACAGCCCTATTGTCGTCGCTACAAAATCTTATGCCTATGATGAAGAAACAGCAAAAAGAAGTGTGGATTTGGCCCTAACAGCCATGGATTTAAATCAGATAGATATTTTTTTGCTTCATGAGCAGGAAAGTGAATATACATTAAGAGGTCATGATGCTGCTCTGAAATATTACTTAAAGATGAAAGAACAGGGTATAATAAAGGCAGTTGGTATTTCAACCCATACGGTGAAAGCCGTAAAAGCTGCTGCAAAAATGGCAGAAATTGATGTCATTCATCCCATCATAAACAAAGCTGGACTAGGCATTCAAGATGGATCCGTAGATGATATGGTCAAAGCTTTAGATATTGCCAAGGCCCATGGAAAAGGAATTTATGGTATGAAGCCCCTGGGTGGCGGTAATTTGATTCATTCTGCTTCTGCATGCTTTGAATTTGTTCTTGATTTACCTACCCTAGATTCAATCGCCGTAGGCATGCAAACAAAGGCGGAAGTTCTTGCTAATATCATGGTTTTCAATGGTCAAGTAGTCCCATCAGAAATACAGAGCAAGATTTCTACCCATAAAAGAAAATTGCACATCGATTTTTGGTGTGAGAAATGTAGTAAATGTGTCGTCCACTGTCAACATGATGCTTTAACACTAGTGGAAGATCATATCGCAGTCAATCAGGATCAATGTGTTCTATGTGGCTATTGCAGCAGCTATTGTCCTAATTTTTGCATAAAAATTGTTTAGAGATGGGGAAGTTATACATGAGAATCATGGGCTTAGATGTAGGCGATAAGACAATTGGAATTGCTGTAAGTGATCCTCTCGGATGGACTGCCCAAGGGGTAGAAACCATCAGAAGGACGAATATTAAGGCAGATCTACGAAGATTGGAAGAATTGGTAAAAGAAAAAGAAGTTCATAAGATGATTGTCGGCTTACCTAAAAATATGAACGGCACTCTTGGACCCCAAAGTGAGAAGGTACTAGAATTCGTAGAAAGATTGAAAAAACGTTTCAGTACCCTTGAAATTATACTTTGGGATGAAAGACTGACCACGGTTGCTGCTGAGAGAACCTTAATCAGCGCAGATATGCGTCGGGAGAAGAGAAAGCTGGTTATAGATATGGTGGCCGCCACATATATTTTACAAGGCTATCTTGATGGTCATCAAATTAAATGAGGTGATAAAAATGGAAAATGATAACATTGTAACACTCCTTGACGAGAATGGAAAGGAAACAGAGTTTGAGGTCATTGCGACATTAGAGGTAAATGAAGCTGAGTACGCAATACTATTGCCAGTGGATGCAGATGATGAAGAAGCTTTTATCTTCAAGATAGTAGAAGAAGATGGTAAGCACACATTAGAATGTGTAGAAGACGATGAAGAATTCAACGCCGTCGCTGCCGCTTATGAAGATTTGCTTGAAGAAGAAGAGTATGATGATGAAGTGGAAGATGAAGAGTAAATCTGAAACCAAGATTAAAAATGGGAGAATTCTTTTGATAGAGAATTCTCCCATTTTTTTGCATGGAATTTGGTATAATAAATAATAAAACGAGTTGATGGAGGCATGTTATTGAAAGCATATATAGAAGGCCCACTGTACGAGGCAATCTTTATAAAAAGAATAAATCGTTTTTTAGCTGAAATCCAGTGGAACGAGAGCATTCATAAAGCCCACGTACCTAATACAGGACGAATGAAAGAACTCCTCATTGCAGGGGAGCGGGTGATTGTCAGACCTGTAGACAATGATAAGCGGAAAACAAAATTTGACCTTTTAATGGTATATAAGGATCAGAAGTTGGTAGCAATTGACTCGAAGTTGCCCAATATTATTCTTGAAAGTGCTTTCCGTAACCATAAAATTTCCTACTTGAGTGAATTTGATTTCCTCAAAAGAGAGGTGCAGTATGGCAAAAGCAGAATTGATCTTCTGTTGAATAAAGATAAAGAGCTGGCATTTGTTGAAGCAAAATGTGTGACTTATGTGCGGGAGGATCATGTGGCTTCTTTTCCTGACGCACCCACAGAACGGGGAAGGAAGCATGTGTTAGAACTGATAGACGTAGTAAAGGATAACATGCGAGGCGTTGTCATCTTTATTGTCCAGCGAGAAGATGCGGTTTCTTTTACGCCAAATCGAGAAAGAGATCCCGCATTTGCTGCTGCAGTTGAGGATGCTGCCAATGCTGGGGTAGAATTTTATGCCTATACATGTAGGGTTTCAGAAAATGAAGTTGTGATTGACAAAGAAATTCCTGTAGTATTGACACCCAAGTAGAATAATGATAATATTTAACTGATAATAAGTATCATTAGAAAATAGATCTTTTCATTTAACCTTCTTAGAAGAAATGACTCAATCATAATTTCAAATGGGAGATGATACCATGGGTCTAATTTGTAAAACCTGCGGCAATAAAATTGAAGATTCTCAAGCCCAAAGATGTCCCAGATGCTACAGCATTCTAAAGGAACCACCTAAGTGTGGAGACTGTAAGGGTTGTGGGATAGGCATGAAAAGCTGTAATAAATAATTGTTTTAACAATCATTTTCATAATTCTCACTTGAATTCTACATTATACCTTGACTTTACTAATTTTTACAATTAAACTATTAAGTAAGATGCTTTATTAATTGAAAAAGAAGGTGTTACAATGTCAGAGATGATGGAAAGCTTGAAAGATAAATTAAAAGAAAAGGGATATAAATTGACGCCTCAGAGACGGGCTACCTTGGATACGATTATGGAGAATCAAGGAAAGCATATGAGCACTGAGGAGATCTATGATCTTGTGAAAGAAAAGTGCCCTGAAATAGGCTTAGCGACAGTATATAGAACCCTTCAGCTCTTGGATGAATTAGATGTGATTTCTAAGATTAATTTCGATGATGGTTGCAGCAGGTATGAATTGAATAACCATGAGGAAGACCATCAACATCACCATTTAATATGCTTAAAGTGTGGTCAGGTTATTGAAGTTGAAGTGGACTTGCTGGAAACCCTAGAAAAAGAGATTGAAGAGAATTATAGCTTTGAAATTAAGGATCATAAAGTTAAATTTTTCGGATACTGTAACACTTGTAGAAAAATCCTGTAACGATCTGTACGGGATTTTTTTTTCTGGATAAAACCAAAATAGCCTGAAATATATCCCATAATAAATTCGTTATTTTGATACAAACTAGGTTTACTTATGATGAAAACAGCAATAATAAATGATAAGGGCAGTAATGGTACTGAATTGCTTTTATATTGCTAAGATATACCAAATACAGTATAATAGTCTTAATGAAATCTGTTCGTGTGCTTTATTTGTCGGATACATTTAGGCCGGATTAATATACATAGTTGAGATAGGGAGAGTGGTTACATGGCACGTAAAACAGCAAAAATCAGAGTAATTCCTTTAGGTGGACTGAATGAAATCGGGAAGAATATGACGGCCTTTGAATATAAAGATGATATCATTGTCATAGATTGTGGTTTGAGTTTCCCAGAAGATGAAATGCTAGGGATTGATATCGTCATACCAGATATCACATATCTAATGAAGAATAAGGATAAGGTTCGTGGAATTGTACTGACCCATGGGCACGAAGATCATATTGGCGCTTTGCCTTATGTATTAAAGAAGCTCAATGTACCCATATATGGAACAAAACTAACCTTAGGCCTAGTAGATAATAAATTGAAAGAGCACAAACTGAATGGAAGCGTTGAGACCCATGTGATAAAGCATGGTGATACTGTGAAGCTAGGTGAGTTTAAAGTTGAAGCGATACGAACAAGTCATAGTATTGCAGATGCCATTTGCGTGGCAATCCACACCTCTATAGGTACCATTGTTCATACTGGAGATTTTAAGATTGATTACACACCTATTGGCGGTGATATCCTAGATTTCCATAGATTAGCCGAGTTAGGGCAAAAAGGTGTTTTATTGATGCTAGCTGATAGTACAAATGTAGAACGTCCTGGTTATACCATGTCAGAGCGAACCGTGGGGGTAACCTTTGAGAACATTTTTAGAAATGCGAACCAGAGAATTATTATAGCAACCTTTGCTTCTAATGTTCATAGGGTACAACAGATTGTGAACGCTGCCCAAAAATTTAACAGAAAAGTATCCTTTTCAGGGCGGAGCATGGTCAATGTGGCGAATGTGGCCATGGAGTTAGGATACTTGAATGTGCCCCAAGATATTCTCATTGATATCAATGAAATCAACAAATATCCAGACAATGAAATTGTAATTATCACAACTGGCAGCCAAGGGGAGCCCATGTCAGCATTGTCTAGAATGGCCAACTCCGAGCATAGAAAGCTAGAAATACAGCCTGGTGATTTGGTGATTCTTTCTGCCACACCAATTCCTGGAAATGAGAAAACTGTTGCTCGCGTTGTCAATCAGCTGTTTGAAAAAGGTGCAAACGTGATTTATGAAGCATTGGCAGATGTCCATGTATCAGGTCATGCTTGTCAAGAGGAATTAAAAGTAATGCATTCCTTGGTCAAGCCCCAGTTTTTTATCCCTGTTCATGGAGAGTATAGACATCTTCAGCAGCACAGCAAACTTGCTCAATCCCTGGGTATGAACCAAGAAGATATCTTTATTCTTGAGAATGGCCAAGTTCTTGAAATATCCAAGGAAGGGGCAAAGCAATCGGGTAATGTAACAGCCGGCAATATTTTAGTCGATGGCTTAGGTGTTGGCGATGTAGGAAATATAGTTTTGAGGGATCGTAAGCATCTATCTGAGGATGGCTTGATGGTTGTGGTCGTTACCATTACCAAGGAAACCGGACAAATCGTAGCAGGTCCAGACATCATATCTAGAGGATTTGTGTATGTAAGAGAGTCAGAGGATCTGATGGATGAAGCCAGAAATGTTGTAAAAAATGCCCTACAAGCATGTCAAACAAACAACGTAAGAGAGTGGGCATCTTTAAAATCAGCGATAAAGGATAGTCTCAAAACCTTCTTATATGAAAAAACAAAAAGAAGTCCTATGATACTTCCAATAATCATGGAAGTTTAAGTATTCGCATGTTGCCATTGGCAGCATGCGAATTTTATTTGGTGAGATTTGTTAAACTATGATGAATTTTTGGTGGGTATAGAGTTGTAATGTTCTGTAGAGAATTGTATAATTGTATCATATGATTACAAACTTGGAGGTAGAATGATGAGATATTCTACGGCAGAAAAACCTTTTTCAAAGAAAATCCTTCGACTGGTGTCAGTCATTGTTCCTATTGCTTTACTCATAGGCATTGGGGGACTCATGTACTACTACCAATCCATAGGCCCTGTAAATGTTCAAAATGGAGAAACAATCGTTGTTGAAATTCCAAAGGGAGCATCTACGTTGAAAATTGCTAGAATTTTAAAAGAGAACCATTTGATAAAAAATGATCTTAGCTTTCGAATACTGAGTAAGCTTTCAAAGGCTGAAGGTAAAATGCAAGCAGGAAGATATCAAATGAACACAAAGATGAATGCTACAGAGATTATCGACAATCTGATAGAAGGAAGCGTTCTAAGGGATGCTACTAAATTTACAGTACCGGAAGGTTTTGAGCTTAGACAGATTGCAGATCGCTTAGAAAGCTTAGGTTTAATAAACCGGGATAAATTCATGGAGCTGGCGAATCATGGTGATTTTAATTACAAATTTTTACAAGGAATTCCCAAGGGCGAGAATAGACTGGAGGGGTTCCTGTTTCCAGATACCTATGAGATTGCCAAAGGTACAACGGAGGAAGAAATTCTTACAAAAATGTTGACTCGCTTTGATACAGTATTTACCGATGCTTACTATCAACGAACAAAAGAATTAAATATGACAATTCAAGAGGTGCTTACCCTGGCTTCTATTATTGAGAGAGAAGCACAACTTGAGAAGGAAAGACCTATTATATCGAGCATTTTCCATAATCGATTGAACAAAGGCATGCTGTTACAGTCATGCGCTACGGTTCAATATGTATTAGGAGAACGAAAAGTGAATTTGAGTCTTAAAGATATAGACATCAACTCGCCGTATAATACCTATAAGAATATTGGATTGCCGCCAGCACCCATCGCGTCACCTGGCAAAGCATCCCTAGAAGCTGCATTATACCCAAGTAAAACCGACTATTATTATTTCGTCGTGAAGAGCGATGGGGAGCATTTCTTTAGCAAAACATATGCAGAACATTTAAGAGCAAAGAATGGTAATTAATTTATGGGAGAAAATAATACGTGGATAGATGCCACGTATTCATTTTTGCCCGATAACGAAAAAGGAGTTGCTGCGTTTGAACAATATTGTAAATGAAGCAGTAGAAGCGTACATAAGGGATGTACTGCCGAAGAATAAGGGACTCTTAGAAGAGATGGAACACTTTGCCGAAGCTAATCATGTGCCGATTATCCATCCTGAGGTTGCAAAGCTTCTAGAGGTTTTAACAAAAATTCACAAGCCCCAGACGATTTTGGAAGTAGGCACCGCCATCGGTTATTCTGCCATGATTTTATGCAGTGCTACGGACCAAGGTCAACTCATCAGCATCGAGCGACGTCAAGATATGATTGAAAAAGCCCAGGATTACATTCAGAGAGCTGGATTGAACAACCAAATCCGTATTCTTCACGGCAATGCAGAAGAGGTGCTGCCAACCATAGATCAAAAATTTGACATGATTTTTCTCGATGCAGCGAAGGGACAATATATGGAATTTTTATCCTCCTGCATTCATTTGCTGCAAGAGGGCGGCGTATTGATTTCTGATAATGTTCTATACAAAGGGATGGTTGCCTCTAATGAGTATGTTATTCGTAGAAAAAAGACGATCGTCAAACGTATGCGCACCTATTTAGACTATATCATGGATCATCCCAATCTTACATCCTGTCTCTTACCTGTTGGAGATGGCGTAGCAATCAGTTATAAAAATAAGGAGGCAGATTCATGCAAAAAGTAGAGCTTTTGGCACCTGCAGGGGACTTAGAAAAATTAAAAATCGCATTTATTTACGGCGCAGATGCCGTTTACATAGGGGGACAAACTTTTGGGCTTCGTGCCAGCGCTAGGAATTTTTCCTTTGAAGACATGGAAGAAGGAATCAAATTCGCCCATGAGCGGGGTAAAAAGGTGTACGTAACACTAAATATCATCCCCCATAATGAAGAGCTTCAAGAACTTCCTAGCTATTTGCAAACGTTAAATGCGTTAAAAATTGATGCCCTTATTTTATCTGACCCAGGGACCTTGATGTATGCAAAGCAATATGCGCCAGATCTAGAGGTCCATTTAAGTACCCAGGCCAACAATACAAACTTTATGAGTGCACGATTCTGGTATGAACAGGGTATAAAAAGGATTATTTTAGCCCGAGAGCTTTCTTTTGAAGAAATCAAAGAAATAAAGGAGAACACACCCGAGGATCTAGAACTGGAGGCCTTTGTTCATGGGGCCATGTGTATTTCATATTCGGGAAGGTGTTTACTCAGTAATTATATGGCCAATCGAGATGCTAACCGTGGGGAATGTGCGCATCCATGCCGCTGGAAATACTACTTGGTAGAGGAGAAACGGCCTGGAGAATACATGCCCGTCTTTGAAGATGAAAATGGCACATATTTCTTTAACTCTAAGGATTTATGTACAATTCAATATATTCCTGAACTGATAGAGTCTGGGTTATCTAGTCTGAAGATCGAAGGCCGAATGAAAAGTGTTTATTATGTTGCCAATATTGTTAGGGTTTATCGAGAAGCCATTGATCAGTATTATAAGAGAGGCAATACCTATCAATATCAGGGAGAATGGTTGGATGAAATCAAAAAAGCCAGTCATCGTGACTTCACCACTGGTTTTTATTTGGATAAGCCTAGGGAACAAGAGCAAATCTACGGAACAAGTGCCTATATTCGAGAATATGACTTCGTGGGATTGGTCGTCAACTACGATGAAGAAACCCAAATTGCTGATATTGAGCAAAGAAATAGAATATTTCTGGGGGATGAAATCGAGGTCATTGGCCCTGACATGAAGATGTTTACCCAGATCGTAGGGCAGATGTGGAACCAAAACAATGAAGTCATTGATGTGGCACCCCACGCCCAGCAAGTCATTAAGATGAAGATGGAAAAACCTGTGAAGAAATTTGACATACTAAGAAAAGATAGGAAGGATGATCGGGTTGAGTAGACCAATATTGATTGGAATAACAGGGGGGACTGGGTCAGGTAAAAGCACCATTGCGAAGTCTATCTTCGAGTGCTTGCCCGAAAAGAATATTGCTATTATTGAGCAAGATTCCTACTATAAAAGTCAAAATCATCTTTCCTTAAACGATAGGGTACATACAAACTATGATCACCCCATGGCCTTTGATACAGACTTATTGATCCATCATTTAAAGGATTTGCTGGGTGGTAAAAGAATAGAGAAACCCATATATAACTTCTCCATCCACACACGAGAGGAATCAACGGTGAGTGTTGAATCTAAGGACATCATTATTCTAGAAGGCATCATGATTTTGGAAGATGAAAGACTAAGAAACCTAATGGATATTAAAATTTTTGTGGATACAGACCCCGATGTTCGTATTATTCGTAGAATTCTAAGGGATATAAAAGAAAGAGGAAGAATCCTAGATTCTGTCGTTGAGCAATACCTTGATACGGTAAGACCTGCTCACCAGCAGTTTATTGAGCCCTATAAGAAATATGCAGATATCATTATTCCTGAGGGTGGATATAACAAGGTAGCCATCGATATCATGGTAGCCAAGGTGAGATCTATCATTTATGAAAAACAAAACGGGAGCAGTTTAGAGCTTCTATAACGTATACGCCTTTCTGAAGTTGGAGAGAATCTAAATATCCAATTTGATCAGGGAGGTGTTTTTTTGCAAACAAGGGCAGAGAAGAAAAAAAAAGAAAAATGGGCACCCCTTGAACCAGTCAACCAGAAGAGAGTATTTTTCGTAGGGTTAGGCTTTACACTTGTTATTCTTACCCTCGTTGTCAGACTGGCTTACATTCAAATCATCAATGGACCAGAATACCAAAAAAGAGCTATGAGTCAATGGTTTAAAGAGCTGCCAACCAGTACGGATCGGGGAAAAATATTTGACCGAAATTTAGTCCCTCTCACCAATAGAAAAACCACAACAAATCTGATTATTTATCCAGATATCTTTCCAAAGAATGATGCCAATATCCAACTGATTAGTCAACTGACCAAGCTTTCTTTCTATGTGTTAAAATACGAAGAACTGATAGGGAATAGGCCTATCCAATTAGAAGTAAAGAACTATGATGTGGATTTAATCAGAAAAATCATAAGTATCAAAGGTATCTATTCCATGGATACTGATGATAGATACAGTCACTCAAAATTGGCATCCCATGTCATAGGGTATATTAACAAGATAGACAATATAGGGAATAAGGGGATTGAAAAGCAGTATAACGAAGTATTAACGGAGTATAGATCCAATAGCATAGGTGCTATTGTGGATGCTCAGAAACGTGTGATACCAGGGCTAGGATACAGATTACTGCCGAAGGATGATAATGGAGTAGGAAAGAATGTGGTACTTACCTTAGACTATACTATCCAGAAGATCATTGAAGAAGAATTTGACAAACACTATGTAAAGGGCAGCATCGTTGTGATGGATATAGAAAGTGGAGATGTAGTAGGATTGATGAGTAGACCAAACTATGACCAAGACAAGATCGCCAGTTATTTGGAAAGCAATAATAAGGAGTTTTTCAATCGAGGGATACAAATCGGTTATCCACCAGGATCTGTCTTTAAGATCGCAGTTTCAGCAGCAGCCTTAGAAAATGGTCTAATCAAAGAGGATACGATCTTTCATTGCAAAGGGTATGAAGAAATTGATGGTGTGATGATTAAGTGCAGCAGCTTCGATAAGGGAGGCCATGGTGACATTAACTTTGATCAAGCATTTGCCCTTTCGTGTAATTCTGCTTTTATTCAGCTTGGGCAGCAAGTTGGGGGAAAAAAACTCTTGGAGATTTCCAAAAGATTTGGATTGGGTTCTTTAACGAATATAGAGCTTCCCGAGGAGATCCCTGGAAAGCTTCCTACGGAAGATTATATTAAGGGAGCAGGCATAGGGAATATATCCATTGGGCAAGGTACTTTGGAAGTCACACCCTTACAAATTGCCAAGATGACCTCCATTATTGCAAACAATGGATTTGCACAAGATCTAAGCATCGTAAAAGGTATCATTGACGAAAACAATCAGCCTATACAGGAAAAACAACTAGGGAATAGTAAGTCCGTTCTTTCAGAGGAAATAAGCAAGCAAATACAGGTCTTAATGGGGAAGGTGGTCACTGAGGGGACAGGTCACAGAATTCACATGGAGGATTTCGGTGGCGCCGCGGGTAAGACAGGTTCCGCAGAAGGATCTTCTGGGGGCAAAAATGTGGTTCATGCATGGTTCACAGGATACTTCCCAGTTGCTGAACCTAAATATGTCATTACCATCCTTGTTGAAGATGGCGGTGGAGGTGGCAGTGTAGCTGCACCTTTGTTTAATGACATCAGCAGGAAGATTGCAGCCAAAGAAAAAAATAAAAATTGAATTGTTTCCTATTTCACACAGACATGCACATTTCTCCCTTTTTCTTCATATAATTTTAAATGACCTAATTTTAGGAGGTGGGTAATTACATGTGGGCTACCTTTATCACGTTGTCTGCAGTGCTGGCAAAACCACTATTTGCGCTTGTATCCTATGTTTCTACCAACAACTCATTTCCCAAACCTTTGACACCAGAAGAGGAAAATCACCAACTCGCTCTCTATGAAGAAGGGGATGAAGAAGCGAGAAATGTTTTGGTTGAAAGGAATCTAAGGCTTGTTGCCCATATCGTTAAAAAATACCATAATACTGGCAGAGAAGTAGATGATCTTATTTCCATTGGCACCATTGGATTGATCAAAGCCATTACTACTTTTGACCGTCATAAAGGTACACGATTGGCTACTTATGCTGCGAGATGTATTGAAAATGAAATATTGATGACCATTCGTTCCAGCAAGAAAACGAAAAGCGAAGTATCCCTCCAAGACCCTATTGGGGTTGACAAAGAAGGCAATGAGATATCACTCATTGATATTCTTGGTACCGAAGCCGATGAAGTCTTGGATGAGGTAGAATTGAAGATCCAGGTAAAGAAGCTATATCAAAAAATGGCACAGATCTTAAAAAGCAGGGAACGGACAGTTTTGGAACTG